>NZ_JBTGGE020000002.1:0-103513 GCF_054331515.2 Streptococcus sp. 10F2
TGAATTTGAAACTGGAAGTCCAAGGTCCAGAAGTTCTTTTGATAGACTCTTTCCCCCCATTTGGAGAAATGTCCAAATCATTTTATCGAAAGTGAGTAAACGGGAACGAGAAAAGTCTTTACCAGAATCCTTTACATAGGATTCAAGATTTAATGAAAGATCATGAACACATTTTTCTAAAGATTTAATGACACTAAGAATCATATTCAAACCTCCCTTATTGCTAGTTTACTCCTTTTAGAAATAAAAAGAAAAGGCTTACCAGACTTTTGTCTAGTAAAACCTTAACTTAATGACATTGGCCTTAATGGGCTTCTTTTTTGCAATGATGTTTATGGTAAGCCTTTTGTTGGCGTTCCAATTCTTTTTGAATAGCCGGTTCTGGGGCATAGTTTTCTTCCCAATCCTCTGGTTTCAAAATTTTATGGGTTTGAGGATCAAAGTGGGCTTTCCCATCTGGAAAAATTTTGCCCATGTTAGCTTGGTGGACAAGGTCAAAAATCGGAGCAGGATCCACTCCCATTAAAACGAAGTGACCATAAGTGAAATACAATAAATCAACAAGTGCATCCACCTGCTTTACCAAATCGACCTGTGGTTCTCCTTCTTTACTCCTAACTTTATCCTTAGCTTGGTCAAGAGCTTTGTGGAGCTTCATGATACTATCTTCAAACTCTGAACTAGAAGAGCTTGTTGCATGGATAAATTCAACCAATTCCTCAATCGTAAACGCTGCCCGGTGACTAGCATCTTGGCAAATCCAAGCTTTTGGATCTTCTTGAGTTCGTTGATCCATGAGACCGTGGAATTGCTTAACCTTATTGAAACTGGTATCCTGGCTGACAAAAATCGGTTCGTTACCTAAAAATCCAAAGTAAGACAATGCCTCATGGATTCCATCTTCCGTATTGGAACTGGTTGTGTGCTGAGCGACTTTTTTAATTCGACTCGAACCATTCCCCATCGCAATGGATAATCCAACCCCCGAAAGCATTTCAAAATCATTATCCGAATCTCCAAAGGCCATCACTTGATCCAAGTCAAAGCCAAATTCCTGGCCAAGAAGTCGAATCCCCTCTAACTTAGACATCCCCTTACTAATAATATCTGAAGCATAGGGACTTGAGCGGGTAAATTTTAAATGCGGGAAATGCTCCGCAACTTCCTGCCCCTCCTTGCTGGTAGCCAACATCAGGATTTGGTAAATCGGCTCACGAGCAATAGCTTCCAATTCTTTATAGTCTTGGGGAACAAAACGGCTAATTACCTTATTAAAGGACTGGCTCACTAAACCTGATAATTTGCGGGGAATAAAGCGATGGAGTTCCTGAGTCATCGAAGACATGCCAAAGGACATAATCCGCGATCCTAGCATCCCATCCTTACGTCCTAAAGCAATCTCTTTACCATGCTTCTTGGCATAATCCAAGACTTCGACAACCTCTTTTTTAGATAGCGTTTGGGCGTACAAGACACCTTTCGGACTAAAGATATACTGCCCATTATAGGTCACCGCAAAGTCTAAGTTCAATTCGTCCATAAATTCCTGCACAAAGAAAGGACCTCGACCTGTAGCCAAACCCACCATGATTCCTTGCTTTTTAAGCGATGCAATCGCCTTTTTTGTCGATTTTAACACCTGGCGGCTATCATTTACCAAGGTCCCATCGATATCGAAAAATACTGCTTTTATATCCATTCTAGCCCTCTTTAACTGCGCATTTGATTCTTTTTATTTTATCATAATCATGCCTTCAGTATGATAAAATGAAAGAAAAAAGATATGAGGTTATTTATGAAACGAATCTTGGCCCTTCACACAGGAGGGACTATCTCCATGCAGGCGGATGACCAAGGACGCGTCTCTACCAATGAAAAAAATCCGATGGTACAGATCCAAACGGGACTGGACGATGTTCAGCTACTTTCAGTGGATTTGCTAAATCTTCCTAGTCCGCAAATGACTCCCAAACATATGCTCCAACTCTTCCATACCATCAAAGCATACGCAGCAGAGGTGGATGGGGTCGTGATCACTCACGGAACAGATACCTTGGAAGAGACCGCCTATTTTCTAGATACAATGGACTTACCACCCATTCCTGTAGTCATTACAGGAGCCATGCGCTCCTCTAATGAAATTGGCAGTGATGGGATTTACAACTTCCAAGCTGCCATTCGCGTAGCAAGTGATGAACAAGCGCGTGATAAGGGAGTTTTAGTTGTTATGAACGATGAAATCCATGCTGCTAAGTATGTCACAAAAACCCATACTACCAATGTCTCTACCTTCCAAACACCAACCCACGGACCTCTGGGACTCATTATGAAAAAAGAAATCCTCTACTTCAAACAAGCGCAAGAACGAGTGCGGTTTGATTTAGATAACATTCAAGGTCTTGTTCCAATTCTTCCGGTTTACACAGGGATGGATGGGGAATTTCTAACAATGATGGACAGTTCCCAGTTAGACGGTCTCATTATCGAAGCCTTTGGAGCCGGAAATATTCCACCTCTTGTTGCAGAAAAACTAGAAACCTTCATTCAATCTGGAATCCCTGTCGCCCTCGTCTCCCGTTGTTTTAATGGCATTGCCGAACCTGTTTATGCCTATCCCGGAGGCGGACAAGATCTTGCCAACAAGGGCATTTACTTTATCAAAGAACTAAACGCTCCCAAGGCTCGACTTAAACTCCTCATTGCCCTTAATGCCGGCCTCACTGGAGATTCCCTCAAAGCTTATCTTGAAGGATAAGCAATCGGGCTTTTAAAGCCACTCCAAGGGAGTAGAGAAAGAATCCGGCACATCATCTTGCTCATCGCAAGTTCCAAGAGTCTCTCCCTAGACGTCTGACTCCAATCCCCACACAATTAATTCTAATCAGATTAAAAATGAGAAATGCAAACAATATTATCGTTTGTTCGTAAACTCTATGCTCTAGACTCACACAAGTACTGTGTCAACGAATTAGGCTGGTAATCCGGCCTTTTTTCTTGTGCAAAAATTGTAGGGGGCTAGACACTCACGCGCCTAGCCCCCACAATTTTTCTACGCATCCTAACTTGGTCTAGTCTCTTTAATAATAGTTAACAGAATCCAGACCTGTTAAAGGATCTTCACCAACTTTCCTCGGCATCTCGTTGCAATTCTTCCAATATGCTGATCTTGAAATTCACTCGGTATTAATCTAATAACGACTTCTCTTCTAAGTTCCAAACAATTTCTTGCCATAAAGGATTACTGCGCCAATCCGGTTCCTCGACAATTTCCTGAGCTACCTTACGAGCCTCTTCCAAAATAGGGAAATCCTCCAAGATGTCTGCTACTTGAAACTCGGGTAAACCTGATTGTCTAGTCCCGAAAATCTCGCCCGACCCTCGCATTTTCAAGTCTTCTTCGGCCAACCGAAAACCGTCTGTTGTCTCGGTCATAATTTTCATCCGAGACTTTCCTGTCTCTGTTTTAGGATTAGCAATCAGTACAGCATAGGATTGGGTTGAACCACGTCCAACTCGACCACGTAATTGGTGGAGCTGACTAAGCCCAAAGCGGTCAGCATCCACAATGATCATAATAGAGGCATTCGGAACATTCACCCCTACTTCAATTACTGTTGTAGAAACAAGAACATCTAAATCACCTGTCTTAAAACGATCCATGACCTGTTCCTTTTCTGCTGGCTTCATACGACCATGAAGTAAACCAACCTCTATCCCCTCTCCTAAGAAAGACTGTAACTCAGCCTGCAAATCCTGTGCATTTTTTAAATCTAAGGCTTCCGATTCCTCAATCAAGGGCGAAATCACATAGGCTTGAGCAGCTTTCTGCTGGACTTCCTTCTTCAACCAAGTATAGACCTGCTCCTGCTGTTCATGCTTGACCCAACGAGTTACAATCGGTTTTCGACCAGCCGGCAACTGGTCGATAACCGAGACATCTAAATCACCGTAAGCCGTAATCGCCAAGGTCCGAGGAATGGGCGTCGCCGTCATCATTAAAACATCTGGCCGCATTCCTTTTTCCCGCAAAGCTCTCCGTTGCTTCACGCCGAAGCGATGTTGCTCGTCGACAATAATCAACCCCAAAGCATCATACCTCACCCCATCCTGGATTAAGGCATGAGTTCCAATCACAAAAGCCGCCTCTCCAGAAGCGATTTGTTCCAAAACTTCCCGCCGAACAGCTCCCGACTGACTCCCCTTCAGTAAAACCTTTGGAACATCCGGAAACAGTTGCTCCAAACTCTCCAAGTGCTGCTCGGCTAAAATTTCTGTTGGCACCATTAGTGCTGCTTGATAACCTGCGGTATAAGCGGCATACATGGCCAAAGCGGCTACAATGGTCTTACCACTTCCCACATCCCCCTGAAGCAAGCGACTCATTTGGCGATCACTGGCCATGTCTGCCAAGATATCCTGCAAGACCTTCTCCTGAGCTTGTGTGAGCGCAAAAGGCAGTCCCGCCTTAGCCTGGGCCAAGAGATCTAGTGAATAATGCAAACTTTCTCCATCTCCAGATTTTCCCTGTTCTCTTTTGAGCAACTGCAAGGGCAATTGAAAATAAAGGAACTCCTCAAACTTAATCCGCCGAAGAGCTTGTTTGTAAGCCGCTAAATCTGGTGGAAAATGCATATACTCTACCGCAGTGACGCGATCCAAAAGACGATACCGTTCCCGCAACACTTTCGGTACATTTTCCTCTAATAATTGATGAAGTCCTTCATCAATTACCTGACGAATCAACTTCACCAGACTAGCTTGAGAGATTCCTTGAGCCACATGATAAACTGGTTGCAAATCTTGATCGATTTGGGTGAGAAATTTCATACCTGTCAAACTATTCTTAGCCTGATCCCACTTCCCATAAACCGCAACAGTCGCTCCCATCTGAATCTTATCCACCAAATAGGGTTGATTAAAAAAGTTCACCCCAATAACAACTTGGTCTTGTTGAATGGAGAACCGAACTCGATTACGCTTATAACCGTAGTACTGAACACTTGCTGGACGAACAACAACACCGGATAAAACAGCTTTCTCACCATCTTCCAAATCAAAGACCGATTTATTTTTAAAGTCTTCATAACGAAAAGGAAAATACAAAAGCAAGTCTTGCAGGGTCTCAATCCCTAAACGAGCCCATTTCTCAGCCGATTTAGGACCAACTCCCGCTAAAACGGTTAAGGGTTGATGCAAATTCATAAGTCACCTATTTTCGATAAACACGAGGAATCCGATCACTGAGCAAGCAGACAACCTCATAGTTAATGGTTCCCCTGTAATCAGCAACTTGGGTCACATCAATCCTCTCCTGACCATTGCTTCCTATCAAGGTTACCTTAGTTCCAAGTGGATAAGCTTTGGGCAAACGAATGGTTAATTGGTCCATAGAAACCCGACCTACAATCGGACAAAATACGCCATCAACGAGAACTTCAAAATCCTGCATATCTCGAGTCCAACCATCCGCATACCCCAAAGGGAGAGTCCCTATATACTCTTCCTCTTGGCTAACATAGGTTTTCCCATACCCCACTCCTTGCAGAGAAGCTATTTTCTTAACATGAACCAATTCTGATTCCAAAGACAAAGCTGCTTTGATAGCAAATGGCAATTCTAAAGCACGCCCACTCGGATTCATCCCATAAATAATATTGCCCAAACGAACCATATTTAATACAGTCTCGGGATGCCAAATACTAGTTGCTGAATTAGAAGCGTGCACCACAGGCGGTACATCTTCCAACTCCTCCAAAAGTTTGGCAAAACGCTGTTCTTGTTCCACAAAATAGCTGGTATCCACCTCATCAGCAGTCGCAAAATGAGTGAAAATCCCTTCAACTTTAACTCCCTGTGCTCGCAAGGCTTGCTGTGCTTCTTGGATTTGGTCTAAAGAACGAAAACCAATTCGCCCCATACCAGAATCAACCTTAAGATGAACCCGCAACCCTGCTAGATTCTGCCCCAAGTTCAAGAGTTCTTTCACCCAGTCCAAACTCGCTACAGTCAAGCAAATATTATGCTCTTGTGCCAAGGATACAGCTGCATAAGCCGTCACTCCCAAGACTAATATATCTTTAGTGATTCCACTTTCTCGCAACTCTAGGGCTTCATCGATGTTGGAAACCCCAAAAGCATCCACAATTCCTTGAATATAATGAGATACCGCCACAGCACCATGACCGTAAGCATTGGCCTTAACAACCGCCATTCTTAATGTCTGTTCAGGGAGACGACTAGTCACTTGTTGAATATTATGAGCAATGGCTTCCAGAGAAATAATCGCCTTAGTAGGCCGATGGGGACTTGTTTTCATGACTAACCTCCTCTAAAATAACACTGGCTTGAACAAGGGTTTTAGTATGGCTGATAGAAACCCAAACCTTTCCCTCAAAGGGTGATTTAGAGAAGTAGGGAGCTCCATCATCCGTATGCAAAACCTCTAAATCCTGAAAACTCAAGCGTCCTCCACCAATACCTGTTCCCAAAGCCTTCGCAAAAGCTTCCTTAGCAGACCAACGTCCACCGACATACTCCAATTTTCGCTTAGGACCCAGCCCTTCAAAAATAACTTGCTCTGCTGGCGTTAAAATTTTGGCTACAAAGTTAGGTTTCCGCTCCATTACATCCGCAATCGAAGACATCTCCTCTACATCTATGCCATATCCAATAATCATATCCTTACCTAATTCACTTCAACATCAGGATCATCAGGATCGTTCTGATCACTAATTGATTCCTAAAAGCGAGAGCAACCCGCAAACAATGACGACCCCTTGGTTACATATAATCTTTAAAATTTTTTATTACAAAAAGGAGTGGAGCTAGACTGCCCACACTCCTCTACATTTCATGCTTACTAACGGCCATGACAGTTCTTGAAACGTTTTCCTGAACCACATGGGCAAAGGTCATTGCGTTTCACCTGACTCAAGTCAATATCGCCAGGCAACTCCTTACCCTCTGCTGCAATATTACGCGTTGCTGTTGTCCGAATCTTATGCTCTGCACGAGGACGCTCCTGTTGGTGAATCTGTGCCTTCATCATCAGGCGTGTCACATCATACTCCAAAGAAGCAATCATGTCATTAAACATGCGGAAACCTTCAGCCTGATACTCAACAACTGGATTGTTTTGAGCATAGCCCCGAAGTCCAACTGCGTTCCGCAATTGATCCAGAGCATCAATATGATCCGTCCACTTGTTATCCACAACACGGAGAATCAAGACTTTCTGGAATTCTTTGACCGCTTCCTCATTTTGCAACTTGGAAACCTGATCATCATAAACATCCATAGCTAGCTCATACAAATAATCAATCATTTCCGCATCACTGAGACCTTCCAAGTCTTCCTTGTCAATCTCATCTTCCGGAACAATACAATAATGTGCAAAATTGTAAAGAGCTTCGAGACGTTCTTCCTTAGACGAGCGACTATGGTTTTCAACTTGACGCTTGATTGTCCGATGAATCATGGCATGGATTTCAGGCGCTAAATCTCGGTCAGCAGAAATCACATCATAACGTTCACGGTAGATAATTTCTCGTTGCTCCCGCATCACATCATCATATTGCAAGACTTGCTTACGGGTATCATAGTTATTTCCTTCAACCCGCTTTTGAGCCGCTTCTACTTGACGCGTCAACATCCCTGAACGGATTACAGACTCTTCTTCCGATAAATTCATCCGGTCCAATAAAGCCTTAATACGTTCTGAACCAAAACGACGCATCAAATCATCTTCAAGTGATAGATAGAATTGGGATTCTCCTGGATCTCCCTGACGACCGGCACGACCGCGTAACTGGTTATCAATCCGACGGCTTTCGTGACGCTCAGTTCCAATAACACAGAGACCACCATTTTCACGAACTCCTTCACCGAGCTTGATATCTGTACCACGTCCCGCCATATTGGTCGCGATGGTAACCGCACCCGGTTGTCCAGCATTCATGATGATCTGGGCTTCCTTGTAGTGGTTTTTGGCATTCAAAACTTCGTGAGGAATACCTGCAGCAACTAATTTTTGAGATAGGTAGTCACTAGTATCGACCGATACTGTCCCCACCAAAACAGGTTGGCGTTTTTCGTAATGGCGTTTAATTTCCTCAACAACCGCTTTAAATTTAGCTTCCAAGCTAGGATAAAGCAAATCAGGGTGGTCAATCCGTTGAACAGGACGGTTCGTTGGAATAGGAATAATCCGAATATTATAAATTTCACGGAATTCCTCTTCCTCGGTTTTTCCAGTCCCTGTCATCCCAGATAGCTTTTTATACATCCGGAATAAATTCTGATAGGTAATTGAAGCCGATGTTTTACTTTCATCCTGAATCGGAACAGCTTCCTTAGCCTCAATGGCTTGGTGCAAACCATCAGAGAAGCGACGTCCTTCCATTGTCCGACCTGTAAATTGGTCAACAATCAAAATTTCCTGTTCGGGACTCACTACGTAGTCAATGTCTAAGGTCATAATATAATTGGCCCGTAAAGCATTGTCAATAAAGTGGGTTAAGGCTACATGTTCAATATCATAGAGATTATCCAACTTGAAGTAGGCTTCTGCCTTATCAATTCCTGAATCAGAAAGACCAATTGTTTTGGAAGGGACATCAATGATATAATCGTCTTCCACCAAAGTTTTAACATAGCGATCTGCCAAATAGTAAAGCTGATTCGTCTCTGATGAGGTTGGGCCAGATACAATCAAAGGTGTCCGGGCTTCGTCAATCAAGATAGAATCCACTTCATCTACCAAGGCATAATTCAAAGGGCGTTGAACCATATCTTCTGGACGAGCAACCATGTTATCCCGCAAATAATCAAAACCAATCTCGGCATTGGTTGAGTACGTGATATCACAAGCATAGGCTTGGCGTTTCTCCATCGGAGACTTCGATGCCAAGTTAATCCCTACCGAAAGGCCTAACCAAGAATAGAGTTCCCCCATCTCCGTCGCATCCCGTTCACTAAGATACTCATTGACAGTGACTACGTGTACCCCTTCACCAGAAATCGCATTCAAATAAACAGGCATTGTCGCTGTCAGGGTCTTTCCTTCCCCCGTCCGCATTTCCGGAACGTCACCATGATGGAGAACAATCCCTCCCATTACCTGTACTTTATAAGGGAATAACCCTAAAACCCGCTTAGCACCTTCCCGTACCACAGCAAAAGCTTCGTACAAGAGTTCATCTAAGGACTCCCCTTCCATATAGCGGTCCTTAAATTCCTCTGTTTTGGCCTTGAGCTCCTCATCTGTTAAAGCCGCCATTTCCTCTTCATAAGAGAAAACACGATCTGCCATCCGTTCAATTTTTCGAAGTTCCCCTCGATCGTTTTCAATAATGGATTTTAATAAATTTGCCATTGTTTTCCTTACTTGTTCATTTTTTTCTACTGCCCTTCATTATATCATAATCTAGGCCATCTTGAAAATTTAACCTAAAAATGAAAAAGGGAGTTTTCATCCAACTCCTCTTTCCATTCCTAAGGGTGACTGACTATCAACTCCATCTCACCACTAAATGACCACGAATCAACATCTTGCAATAGGAGGAAGTGATTGCCTTTCTTGAGAGGGTAATCTTGCCCCCCTACCGTCATGTTTCCACGCCCTTCAATCACACTAACCAAGAGGTAATCCGCTTCACGAGATAGCTCGGCCAACTCCCGAATTTCCCATTTCCAAACCACAAAGAAATCATTGGCTACCAACTGCTCATAACGATTTGAACCAACTTTCAGTGCAGCAGTACGGGAATTCGCAACCGGCCCCAAATTAAGTACATCTAGTGATTGCTGGAGATGCAACTCCCTTGTTTGTCCCTGTTCATCTTGACGATCAAAATCATAGACACGATAGGTCGTATCACTTGATTGCTGGGTTTCTAAAATCAAAATCCCTTTGCCAATCGCATGCATCGTTCCACTGGGAACATAAAAGAAATCACCTTTTTGAACAGGTTGTCGTAAGAGCAAATCATCCCAACAACCTTCAGTCAACATCTGAGCCAGTTCTTCCTTACTTTGAGCCTGATGCCCATAAATAATTTCCGCACCCGGCTCTGCATCTAGCACATACCAACATTCCGTCTTTCCTAACTCACCTTCATGTTCTAAACCATAAGCATCATCTGGATGCACTTGAACACTCAGCCAATCATTGGCGTCCAAAATCTTGGTCAACAACGGAAAAACAGGTTCTGACCGGTTTCCAAAAAGAGCAGGCTGCTCTCGATAGAGTTGGTCTAAGCCCATTCCTTGAAAGGGACCATTCAAAATCTTGGAAACCCCATTGGGATGAGCAGAAATAGCCCAAGCCTCCCCAAACTTCCCATCCTTTAAGGGATAGCCAAAGACCTCTTCCAGTTTTCGGCCACCCCAAATTTTTTCCTGAATAACAGCTTGTAAAAATAACGGTTGTCCCATTTCTCACTCCTTCTTTAAAGCTAGAAGACCCTGGATACTGATGCAACCAAGGTCTACATTTTTATTTATAAGTTTGTACCCAAGCCTTAGCTACCCTCAGCCTTGAAAAGACTCTTAAACCTTTAATAGTAACAGCAAGGATCTCTAAGAACGCCTTAATCCAGCACAAATAACAACTGCCATCTGCTTTACACAAGATTCCTATTGAACACCTGGTCGCTTCAAAGCAAATAGCCCTTCCCCTACCTCAGTAGTCCCTTGTGCCAAACGCTCCATTTGTAAAAACTCCGCAGGATTGGTCACGATAATCATGGTTGTTGCTTCTAGACCAGCATCCGCAATAACAGCTGGATCAAACTGAGCCAATACCTCACCCGCTTCGACCATTTGCCCCTGTTTTACCTTGGCATCAAAACCTTGCCCTTCCAAAGACACCGTATCAATCCCAATATGAACCAAAAGCTCTACTCCCTGAGCTGTCCGCAAGCCATAGGCATGCCCTGTCTCAAAAGCAATCGTCACTTCCCCACTAACAGGGGCATAAGCTACATTAGTTACAGGTTTCACTGCAAAACCGGTTCCCATGGCTCCACTGGCAAAGACTGGATCATTCACCTCTTCTAATGCCAAAACCTCTCCTGCCACAGGGCTTGCCACAATGATTTCCCCTCTATCCTCAGCATCTTTATTTGAAAATAAAGAACCAATTCGTTTTTGAAACCAGGATTTCTCAGCCATTTTCATCACCTCTGTAAACGTTTTATAACTTGGTTTAATGGTATCATCTTTTGGCCAAATGTCAAGATAGAGATAACTAGCTCACTCCTCTATTTTCTAAGATTCATAAAAATATCCATACCCACCTTTCCCATGTAGCCTCATCAATACTTCTCTTCCTCATTACTAAGACATCCTTGCTATTTGTGGAATAACATCAACCATTTTTACGCTGACAGGCTATAAATTTCAATCTTTTGAGCGTCCGAATACTCCAGTGTCCACGCGTTTTCAAACATTTGATTTATTTTAGCCGTATCATCAGTTTTTAGAAACTGAAACGACCGTTTCACTCACTTCCCCCGCACAGGTGATTTGGAGTTTACAATACAAATAGACTTGCCCATCAAGCACTGCATTAACCTTTTTTACTGTATCAACAGAGAAGGCTAGAATCTTTACCCAGCCCCATTAGCTTTATCTAAAAAAATAAATCCTACCATATCCATAGACTCTAGGAATTTTATTCCTAATGTTTGTTTTGCCTATTCGTTTCTT
Source organism: Streptococcus sp. 10F2 (assembly GCF_054331515.2). Classification (NCBI taxonomy): domain Bacteria; kingdom Bacillati; phylum Bacillota; class Bacilli; order Lactobacillales; family Streptococcaceae; genus Streptococcus; species Streptococcus sp. 10F2. The sequence goes on from NZ_JBTGGE020000002.1 coordinate 11,710, forward strand.
GAGACAGTAACCGATAATTCTGACTCACTAAAAAACACCCCAAATGTAACAAACTCGTTTCAACATTTGGAGTGTCCTTCAATTTTTCTGAAAAGCAACATCGGTATTAAATCAAAATCCCCTGGAAATGGTCAAATTCATGTTGAAAAATTTGAGCAGGAAGATCTACTAAATCCATTTCCTGTGGTTGAAAATGTTGGTCCAAGTAGGAAATTCGGATCTTCCGAAAGCGTGTCGTTGGACGAACTCCGTCCAACGACAAACACCCTTCTTCGGTCTCGTAAGGATTCGATTGGCTAAGAATCTTCGGGTTAAAGAGAACGAGATCCAAGCCTGGAGCTAGACTAATAATCATGGCTTGCTTGGTATGACCAATCATATTGGCTGCCAAGCCCACACAGCGCTCGCGATTAGCAGCCAAAGCTAAGCGTAATTGATCAGCTAGTCCTAAATCCAAAGGACTGACAGGAGACGATGGCTGGCTAAGAAATCCTTTATCTCGAATAATCTCCGGTATCATCTTAGGACTCACTTACTTCCTTGGCCAAGACAAAATTCCCCAAGGTTGCAGAACCATTTTCCGGCACTGCTGGTGTCACAATATAATCCTTCAAATCTGGAACTGGAAGATAACCATTTAACAGCTTCTCAAACTCCCGATGAACCCGTTTTAGCATATGATCTTGGGCCATGACACCACCCCCAAAAACAATGACTTGTGGACGGAAAGTCAGAGTTGCTTGAACCGCTGCTTGAGCAATATAAGATGCTTGAATATCCCAAACTGGTGAGTCCAAGGCAATGTGTTCTCCTCGAATTCCTGCACGCGCCTCAAGACTTGGACCTGCTGCCATTCCTTCCAAGCAAGTACCATGGAACGGACAAACTCCTTCAAAACCAGACTCCCGGTCTAACTCATGCAAGGCAACAGGAACATGTCCCATTTCTGGATGTCCTTGACCTCCAATAAACATCCCATCTTGGATAACACCAGCTCCAATACCCGTACCAATGGTATAGTACACTAAATGATTGACTTTGTGGTTACGAGCAACAATTTCTCCAAAGGCAGAGGAATTAACATCTGTGGTCACATAGACGGGAATTCCCAAAGCTTCCTTGAAGGGACCAACTAAATCAACATTAGCCCAGTGAGGTTTAGGGGTTGTGGTAATATAACCATAGGTTTCAGAGCTATGAGCAATATCCAGTGGACCAAAAGAACCAATCGCCAAACCAGCTAAATCAAACTTTGAGAAAAAATCAATGGCTTGACCAATAGTTTCCTCGGGCGTAGTCGTTGGGAATTGAATTTTCTCAACAACCTCAAAATTGCTATCACCGACAGCACAAACAAATTTCGTTCCGCCAGCTTCCAAACTAGCATATAATTTTTCAGACATAGAAACCCTCCTCATTTTTTATTTTATGGATTTTAATCATTACATAGTTAAGGCCGAGACTTGGAGTCTCGGCCCTTTTATTTTATCACTTATTTAGCAGAAAGGCTAAGAACTTCTGAACCTTTTTGGACAGCTTGTCCAGCTTCTACTGGCGCAACTTGTCCGTATTCAGCAGTATTGGTTACGATAAACATAGTTGTATCTTCAAGACCTGCTTCAGCAATGGCAGCTGAGTCAAAAGTACCCAAAACATCCCCTGCTTTTACTTTGGCACCAGACTGAACTTTTTGTTCAAATCCTTTACCTGCCATCGATACAGTATCGATACCAACATGGATCAAGAGTTCAGCACCCTTGTCTGTTTTCAAACCATAAGCGTGTCCTGTTTCAAAAGCAACAGTAACAGTCGCATCTGCAGGTGCATAAACCACACCTTGGCTAGGCTTGATCGCAATCCCGCTTCCCATTGCACCGCTAGAGAATACTGGATCATTAACCATTTCAAGAGCAACCGTTTCTCCTTCAACAGGAGTTGCTACAGCTTCATCTTGCAAACCAACCATTTGCGCTGCTTCAACAGCCGCTTCAACTTCTTCAACCTCTTCTTCTTTCTCCTGATAACCAAAAGCATAAGTCAAACCGAATCCAAGACCAGTGGTTAAAAGAACCATGATGACGTATTGAAGCAATTGACCATTGAGGTAAAGAAGAGTTCCTGGAATAATGGTTACTCCAAATCCTGTACCAGCAAGATTCATGATAGAAGCCAACCAACCACCAGCAGCACCGGCAATCAATCCCATTACAAATGGTTTTCCATAACGAAGGTTAACCCCGAAGATTGCTGGCTCTGTAATTCCCAAGCTAGCAGAAAGAGCTGCTGGGAAAGCAAGAGCTTTCAATTTTTTATCTTTTGTTTTAACACCAACCGCAAGAGTTGCCCCCATTTGAGCAGTCATGGCAGCCGTAATGATAGCATTAAACGGATCACGACCAGTGTTTGCAATCAATTGAGCTTCCAACAAGTTGAAGATGTGGTGAACACCTGTTACCACGATCAATTGGTGAACTCCACCAAGGATCAGTCCAGCCAAACCAAATGGTAAGGCAAGGATTGCTGTTGTTGCTGCAAGAACAATGTTTTCAACAGAGTGGAAGACCGGTCCAATAACAAAGAGACCAAGAACAGACATCACCAAGAAAGTGATAAATGGAACCAACAAGAGATCCAAGACATCTGGAACTTTCTTATGCAACCATTTCTCTAATTTCGCTCCAAGCAAACCAACAAAGAAAGCTGGAAGAACAGAGTTTTGGTAACCAACTACCGGAATGAAACCAAAGAACATCAATGGTTCTGCATCACCTGAAGCAACTGCCCATGCATTTGGAAGAGCAGGGCTAACCATCATCAACCCTAAAACAATCCCGATAACTGGGTTACCACCGAATACACGGAAAGCTGACCATGCAATCAAGGCTGGGAAGAAGATAAAGGCTGTATCTGTTAGAACCTGTGTCCACAAATAGAAATCAGTACTTGAAAAAGCTTCTGAAGTTGTTCCGAATAGACTTAGAACAGCATCATTATTGATAGCTCCACGAATCCCCATAAAGAGACCTGTCGCAACGATTGCTGGTAGGATTGGTACGAATACATCTCCGAAAGTACGGATAGAACGCTGGAACCAATTTCCTTGCTTAGCAGCTTCAGCTTTCTGCTCACCAGTTGAGCTGGTTGGAAGTCCCAATGCTACAACTTCATCATAAATTTTATTAACGGTACCAGTACCAAAAATGATTTGGTATTGACCAGAGTTAAAGAAGGCTCCTTGAACCTTGTCCAAATTCTCAACTCTATCCTTGTCGATTTTGGACTCATCCTTGACCATTACCCGTAAGCGGGTCGCACAGTGAGCAACGCTATTCACGTTCTCCTGTCCACCAAGCGCTTCGATTACGGACTGGGCAATCTGCTTGTTATCCATGTGACAACTCCTTGTTATATTTTTTTGAAAACGGTTTACACCGTTCTGACAATTGTTATTGTACCACATCTGAAAAATATGTCAATCGTTTTGCAGAAAAAATATTTTTACTGACGTAAACCCTTGATTTTTCTTAGGAAAACATTTACTATAAAATAGCAAAAAACTATGGAGGCCCTTTTATGAAATGGACTACAGAAAACCGTTATAAACGCTACGAAGATTGGACAGCAAAGGAATACCAAAAACTCCAAGATCTCAACGCCCAATCCCCTTGGCATAACCACTACCATGTTGAACCAGCTACTGGGCTCCTCAACGATCCAAATGGATTTTCCTATTTTGACGGCAAGTGGATTCTTTTTTATCAAAACTTCCCCTTTGGTGCAGCCCACGGGCTCAAACAATGGGTCCAACTTGAAAGTGATGACTTGGTCAACTTTAAAGAAACTGGCTTAAAAGTCCTCCCAGACACTCCTCTTGACAGCCATGGTGCTTACTCTGGTTCCGCCCTACAAGTTGAAGACAAACTATTCCTTTTTTATACTGGAAATGTCCGCGATGAGCAGTGGATTCGACATCCTTACCAAATTGGCGCGCTCGTCCATAAAGACGGAACTTTGGAAAAAATGGAGCAAGTCCTGATTGACCAACCCGAAGATGCAACTGATCACTTCCGTGACCCACAAATCTTCCAATTTGAAGGAGACTACTATGCTATCGTTGGCGGGCAAGACCTAGATAAAAAAGGGTTTGTCCGTCTCTACAAGGCTGAGAATAAGGATATCCGCAACTGGCAAGCCATTGGCAACTTGGATTTTGCCAACGATCGTACCGCTTACATGATGGAATGTCCCAACCTGGTCTTTATCAACCAACAACCAGTGCTTCTCTACTGTCCACAAGGTTTGGACAAGAATGTCTTTGACTACCAAAATATCTATCCAAACCTCTATAAAATAGGTCAATCGTTTGACACTACAACAGCCACAATGGTTGAGGTTGGACCACTTATGCAGTTGGACTATGGATTTGAAACCTATGCTACTCAAGGATTCAATGCTCCAGATGGAACTGCCTATGCCATCTCCTGGATGGGATTGCCAGATGTTGGCTACCCATCAGATGCCTTTGAACATCAAGGCTGCATGTCGCTCGTTAAAAAATTAAGCATCAAAGACGGTAAACTCTACCAAGAACCAGTTGAAGCCATGAAGAATCTCCGTCAAGCACCAGAAGCATGGGCGGATCGTGTAGAAACTGACAACAGCTATGAATTAACACTCAGTGTTCCCGCCGGACAAGATGCTAACCTCGTACTCTTTGCAAATGCAGACAAAAAAGGACTTAACATCCAGATCAACCGTGAAGCTGGTCGTCTGACTGTCGACCGCTCCGGTTTGGCACATCGCTTCGATTTAGAACATTGCGAAAGTCGAGATTTGGAACTCCCAGCAGGCGAGACAAAACTTCAAATCTTTATCGACCAATCAACCTTTGAAATCTTTATCAATGACGGAGAATTTGTCCTATCTGGTCGAGCTTTCCCAAGTCAAGATCAAACAGGCTGCTATCTAACAAATGGACAAGTAACTGGGCACTACTATCCACTCTCAGCGAATGGCCGTTAAATTAACAGATGTCGCCGAACATGCCGGCGTTAGCCCTACTACTGTCTCTCGTGTTATCAACCGCAAAGGCTACCTGTCTCAAAAAACAATCGATAAGGTAACGAAGAGTATGCGGGAACTCGGCTACAAGCCCAACAACATGGCCCGCAGTCTACAAGGAAAATCTGCCAAATTAGTTGGCTTGATTTTCCCCAAACTAGGCCATGTATTCTATGCTGAGCTCATCGATGCCCTAGAAGCAGAACTCTTTAAGCACGGTTATAAAACCATTATTTGTAATAGTCAAGGAGAGCCTGAAAAAGAGCGAGAATATTTGGAAATGTTAGAAGCCAATCAGGTAGATGGTATTATCTCATCCAGTCACAATCTGGGAATCGACGACTACAATCGGGTTAGCGCTCCAATTGTTGCCTTCGATCGCAATCTTTCTCCAGATATCCCAGTAGTCGCCTCCGATAACTATAGTGGCGGAGAAATCGCCGCCAACTATCTCGTCAAAACTGGGGCGCGTAACATTCTGATGTTGACAGGCAATGATAATTCTAATTCTCCCACAAGTCTTCGGCATGCAGGCTTTGCCAGCGTACTCCCACAGGCCCCTATTGTCAATCTACCCTCTCACTACAGTACCCAGCGTAAGGAAATGGAGATTCGACAAATCCTCCGAGACCATCGTCCTGATGGCATCTTTGCCTCAGACGACCTCACTGCGATTCAAGTGCAAAATATCGCTAAAAGCATGAATCTTGATTTAGAAGTCATTGGTTATGACGGGACCCACTATGTAGAGCACTACCACCCACACCTAACGACTATCAAGCAACCCATTGCTGAAATGGCTGAACTGATGGTCGAAATCCTCTTAAAACGAATCAAAGGACAAACGATGGAGCACACCGGCTACATTCTTCCGGTAAGTCTCTTGGCAAGTCCACGAAACTAGGAAGAAAAGAGGCTGGAAAAAAACGAACAATTTCTAGCTTCCCTTGAAGTTTGAATAGATAAAACAGCTTAGAATCAACGTTTCTAATAACGTCATTCTAAGCTGTTTTCTATTTCAAAACTTTTTAATCAGCCTCTTTTTATCTACCTAGCATTCATATCCCTTGTATTAAAGCGCTTACTATGCTAGACTAGATGAAACGAAACATTTGGGGTGCTGAGGCTGAGATTATACCCATGGAACCTGATGCAGTTAACACTGACGCAGGGAAATGTTGCAATTTCACTGATATTGCTTATCCATGACCTTACCACTCCTTGGCTGTTGCTGAAAGGAGTTTTTCTATGTCCAAAAAAATGCTTGTTCTAACCGAGGCTGCCATCTTTGCAGCTTTGGCCATGACCCTATCCCTTATTCCTGACTTCGCTTCCTGGTTCACTCCTTCTTTTGGAGCGGTTCCTCTTATTTTAGTTTCCCTTCGTAGAGGTTTAAAAGCAGGGCTTTTAGCAGGACTTTGTTGGGGACTGCTTCATTTTCTACTCTCCAAAGTCTACTATCTGAGCCTTCCTCAAGTTATCATTGAATATATCCTAGCCTTTCTAACTATGGGATTGGCGGGGCTCTATGCAACTCCCCTGAAACAAGCTTTGGCGCAAAAGGAAATCACTAAAGCTTTTAGTCTTGCTGCCTTGGCTGCTACAACTGCCATCTTAGTACGTTACTTCTTCCATTTCTGGGCGGGAATCCTCTTTTGGTCTGACTATGCTCCAGAAGGAATGTCACCTTTCCTCTACTCACTGAGCGTTAACGGGACCGCAGGGGCTCTGACCTTGCTCTTTAGTCTTTTAGTTGTTTTACCTTTATTAAAAGTTCAGCCCCGATTTTTTTTAGAAAAATGAAAAAAGAAATACAGACATATTGGCAGAATTTCTGCTCCAAAAAGAATCTCCCTCTTCAAACTCCATACCAAGCTTGGAGTTTCGGGGATACGCCTGAGCTGGCCAATGAATTAGCCGACTTAGTCAAAATCGGAAAAAAGACAGCCACTACATCCGCCTTTGAGCTCTATGAAAAGGACGAACCCTTGCCTCAAGTCGGGGAATATAATATCATCCTTGATGGTTCCCAAGATCCCGTGTGCATCACCCAAACAAAGGAGATCCTCCTGATTCCCTACAAGGAAATCACGCCCGACCAAGCTCGTATGGAAGGAGAGGGAGATCTGAGTTATGCCTATTGGAGAGAGGTTCATGACGCTTTCTTTAAGCCCTATTTCCAAGAAGCAGGCTTAGATTTCAAAGATGATGCGATGATGGTCTTTGAAATCTTCGAACGTGTGGATTAAAAGTCAATCTCTATCTCTAAATGCAGATTACAACATATTCTCAAAAAGACCATCCCGAGCTAGGTATCTAGATGGTCTTTTTGAGTTCTAACGAATCCGCTCGAATGATAAACCACCAGTAGAACTACTTAGGCTATTTCAACTAGGATCTGTCCTCTTCCCCCACTTAATTTCTGCCAATATAAAGCCCAGCCAAATCAAAACCAAGATCAGATAACCTAGACGAAAGCCGTCCAAAAATTGGGCAAGACTCCAAAGAAGGGGAAAAACATCCACAAAAGACACCTTTTTAAAAAGGTTACGGTATTTCCAGTAAACAACTATTTCTATCACTAAAAACAATAATAAAAAGTATAAAGCCATAGTATAACTCCATTTTTCAAACTTAAAAGATAGGGGGCTTTGAATGCCCCCTCCAACTATTTTCGGAGTGTCTAGAAAAAATGATTTACTAGTCTCTACGAGTTTGTGCTAGCTTCATTTTACCACCTATCTAAGGTTTTCAAATCAAAAAATCCTAAACTGTCATTCAAACGTCCTGAATGGTAAAATTTTGAAAAAGCACAACATAGTATATTTGCTTGTATAACTGAGCCTAAATCCTTTAACACTAGTTGTTGCCACCAAAAAAGTCGGGATCTATTCCCGACTTTCACGAAAGCTTATTAAAAAAAGTTGCCCAAGGAGGCCAGTCCTCTTGCCTTCTCTTCTTCAACCCGACCTATGAAAGCGACTTGCTTATAGAAATCAGCTAAATCCGGACTTAAGCCCTCCTCCCCAATCTTCTGAAGAGATAAAAGGCGTATATCCTCAACCATTGTTAGAAAACGATGTTTCCAGTGTGTATTGGAAGCGATTAAGTCTTGCTTGTAAGCGAGTAGGATTTTCCGCTCATCCTCCCGCAAGTTTGGACTCAATAATAGATTGTAATAGTGCTCCAACAATTCTTCTTCCTTCATTTAAGATCTACCTCCTGACCAATATCCACCAGCTATCGATGATACCCAACCATTTACGACCGTATCTTTGGTTGCTTCAAAGGGTGACTTGGTTACAATATAGCCCCACTGTCCATTGGGATAGCGGCAAGAATAGCCATTAGCACCTGCCATCACAAATTCACAGGTGCCAGCTGTCCCTGCAAGTAGGTTTTGCAACTCAGATAAAGAAAGTGAATGTGTTTTCATCTTTTACCTCCAATCTGCTTTTGAGTATAGCATTGCTTTCTGCTTTTTAAACCAAAAAGTCCTAAAATGTCATCCAATCGTCCTGAATGGTCATTTTTTAAAAGTATCGACTATAAATATTATCAGTTAAAAAGATCAGCTGCCTAGCCAAGCTATCTAAAAAGTGCTAGAGAGTCACTCTAGCACTGTATCTTTAATTCGATGCTTCCGCTTCTTCAACATAGGCCGATAAGACCCCATTTACAAAGCGCGCTGATTTTGGTTCTGAGAAGGTCTTTGCTAACTCCACCGCTTCGTTGACCGCAACGACGGCTGGAGTTTCTTCAAAATAAAGTATTTCAAAAAGACCCAAACGAAGAATATTCTTCTCAATCAACGTTAGGCGGTCCAAAGTCCACCCTGATTTCAACTTAGCAGCAATTTTCTGATCTAAGTCTTCCCGGTGGTTTTGGACACCTTGGACAAGGTTTAGAAGAAAGACCGGAACTTCTCGTTCCTCTTCAACAGCTTCCTTATCATAGTTATAAGCAAAAGCGACAAGGCCCAACGAATCCTCTTGGAACTCTAATCCCATGAGGGTCTGAAAAGCCCGTTCACGTAAATCACGACGAGTTTCCTGTTGCACTTTAGCCATTTAGAAAGTCCTCGTTGAACAGGTCTTTCAAGTCTGGTTTTGGCGTTTTCTCTGGAACAATTCCGGCAACATGAAGGTTGACCGCTGCCAATTCCATTTCTAGATAATTACGAACAGCTGTTTTAACCGTTTTTTGGATTTCCATTGCCAAGTTAGGAACAGAAACTCCATATTCCAAGTAAAGATAGATATCCACAACCTTCTCATCTGCCTGCATATCTTCGATATACACACCACGGCTTGAATTATTTTTAATCAAGCTATCTGACATGTTTTTATTTGCAAAGGAATGAACCCCATCCACTTTAGCAGTCGCAATCGCGATGATTTTCTCTAAGACCCGAGGGGCAATAATAATGTCACCTGATTGTTGCGTCATAGCTGGTCCTTTCTAGGCACGGGATACGTAAGTACCTTCTTGAGTATTAATAATCAATTTTTGACCAATTTCGATAAAGTCTGGAACGTTAACAACCAAACCAGTTTCAAGTGTCGCTGGTTTTCCAGAACCAGTTACAGTCGCACCCTTGATAGATGGTTGCGTATCTGTAACAGTCAATTCAACCGTTGTTGGAACAGTGACCCCAATCACCTCAGTACCATAGAATTGGATTTTCACTTCAGAGTTTTCCAAAATGAAACGAAGTTCATCTTGTACCGCTACTGTTGGAATTTCATATTGCTCAAAGCTCTCTGTATCCATAAAGTAAGCTGTATCATCCATTTGGTATAGGTAGGTCGCAGTCCGACTCTCGATAATAGCTTGTTCAAATTTCTCATCAGGACGATAAGTCGTATCAAACGTAGAACCATTCCGAACATCGCGCAATTTCATACGCATAACGGTATTTCCCTTACCAGGTTTGTGGTGGCTGGCTTCCAATACGCGAAGCAATTTTCCATCTGACGCTACGAAAGTCATTCCAGCTCTTAGTTTACTTGCATCAATCATGCTTGAATACCTCTTCAAATATAAATTTTTCTCTTCATTCTATCACAATTTAAGGTAAACCTCAAATGATGATCAGCTCCTTAGGTGCCTTAGTTAAAACCTGGCAGCCTCCTTCTTTAATCCATAGATCATCTTCAATCCGCAGGCCATATTTACCATCTAAGTAAATACCAGGTTCATCGGTCACGACCATTCCAGATTGAAGCCTTTCTTCTGAGCCAGCCCGGAAGAAAGGCTCTTCATGGACTTCAAGCCCCATCCCATGACCAATCGAATGGCTAAAGGCTGGACCATAGCCCGCTTGGTCAATTAAAGACCGGGCAGCTTGGTCAAAGTCTGTCAACAACATACCCGCTTGTGCCTGATCGATAACTGCCTGATTAGCCTCCAAAACCAATTGATGCAAGGCAGCCTGCTCATCGTTCACATGGTCTAAATAAATGGTCCGAGTCATGTCCGATACATAGTGATTAAAGACACAGCCAAAATCTAAGGTCAAACTATCTCCGGACTGGAGCTGACGCTGACCTGGATGAGCATGAGGCATGGCTGAATTGGGGCCAGAAGCTACAATGGAATCAAAAGACAAGCCACTAGCTCCTAATTCCCGCATACGGAAATCTAGGAAGTTGGCAATTTCCAGCTCTGTTTTCCCAAGCTTAATAAATTCAAGAGCATCCATAAAGGCCTGATCGGATATCTTACAGGCTTCCTGAATCACCGCAATCTCAGACTCATCCTTAATAATCCTCAAGTCCTCCACTAGATTAGCTTCTGCCACAAGCTCTTGAGCTGACAAGCGATTGGCCAATTCCTGGTAGTAATGGTAGGGGACGGTTGGCTCAAAACCAATCCGCTTCAATCCTCGATCCCTAACAAGTTTCTCCACCTCTGCCAATTCTAAGCGAGTCTCTATAAAACGAATCGCTGGATGAAGAATATCTTTGGCCGCTAAAGTATAACGGGAATCCGTGAAAAAAGTTACGGCATCTGGCTCTACAAAAATAGTTGCATTAGAACCCGAAAAACCCGTTAGGTAATAGATATTGGTCAGGTTATTCACCAAAAAACCATCCAAATCACGCGCCACTAATACTGCCTGTAATTGTTCCAATCGTTTCATAAACCTAAATCTCCTCTAATTTTGCTTGTAGGTAACGCCCTGTATGGCTAGCAGGGTTTGCAGCTACTTCTTCTGGAGTTCCAACAGCAATAATCTGACCGCCTCCAACTCCACCTTCTGGTCCCAAATCAATAATATGATCGGCTGTTTTGATAACATCCAAATTATGCTCAATCACAAGAACTGTATTGCCTTCTTCGACAAAACGGTCCAAGACTTTTAACAGACGCGCAATATCTTCTGTATGAAGACCTGTTGTTGGCTCATCCAAAATATAAAAAGACTTCCCATTAGAACGTTTATGTAGCTCTGAAGCTAATTTCATCCGCTGTGCTTCTCCTCCAGATAAAGTTGTAGCCGGTTGTCCCAAAGTCACATAGCCCAAGCCAACATCCTTAATGGTCTGAAGCTTCCGCTGAATTTTTGGAATATGTTGGAAAAATTCAACAGCATCATTAACAGTCATATCCAAAATTTCTGCGATATTTTTTTCTTTATAGTGAACCTCGAGGGTTTCGCTGTTATAACGTGTCCCATGACAAATTTCACAAGGAACATAGACATCCGGTAGAAAGTGCATTTCAATCTTGATGATTCCATCACCTGAACAAGCCTCACAACGTCCACCCTTGACGTTAAAACTAAAACGACCTTTCTTGTAACCTCGGATTTTAGCTTCATTGGTTTGAGCAAAAAGATCTCGAATATCGTCAAAGACACCTGTATAGGTCGCTGGATTGGAACGAGGGGTCCGTCCTATAGGACTCTGGTCAATATCAATCAACCGCTCAACCTGATCGATTCCCGTAATCGTTTTAAAACGACCAGGCTTCTCCGAATTACGATTAAGCTCCTGAGCCATGGCTTTTTTAAGAATGGCATTCACCAATGTGGACTTCCCAGAACCTGAAACACCTGTTACAGCCACAAATTTCCCAAGTGGAAACGATGCAGACACATCCTTCAAATTATTCTCACTAGCTCCTGTAATGTCGATTGTTTTACCATTACCAGCTCGCCGCTCTGTTGGAACTGGAATGGAGCGTTTACCAGACAAATACTGCCCGGTCAAGGAATTCTTATCCTTGGCCACTTGATCAGGGGTCCCAGAGGCCACAACCTGACCACCAAAAACTCCTGCTCCAGGACCAATATCAATCAACCAATCCGCTGCCCTCATGGTATCTTCATCATGCTCCACGACAATCAAGGTATTGCCTAAATCACGCATTTTTTGAAGACTCTCAATCAGGCGGTCATTATCACGCTGATGCAAACCAATAGACGGTTCATCCAAGATATAAAGTACCCCACTCAAATTCGAACCAATCTGTGTCGCTAAACGAATTCGCTGACTTTCCCCTCCTGAAAGAGTTCCTGCGGTTCGAGAGAGGGTTAGGTAATTCAAGCCGACATTGTTCAAGAAAGAAAGACGATCATGGATTTCCTTAACAATAGGTTTCGCAATCGTTGATTCCGTCTCCGTCAATGTTAGCCCTTCTACATAGGCCAGGTGATCTGCAACAGATAGGTCTGATACCTGTCCAATATGAAGACCATCTTCTCCACCTACACGAACAGAAAGTGCTGGTGGATTCAAGCGATATCCCTTACAAGTTCCACAAGTCAGCTCATTCATATATGTCCGCATAACATTCCGAGTGTAGTCACTGCTGGTTTCCCGATAACGGCGACTAATATTGTTTGCCACCCCTTCAAAAGGAATCTCAATATCTCGTACACCACCAAATTCATTTTCATAGTGAAAGGCAAATTCCCGTCCCCCAGAACCAAAGAAAATCAAGTCCTTATCTTCTTGGGCCAAGTCTTCAAACGGAGTATCCATATCAATTCCAAAGGCAGCCATGGCCTGCTCCAACATTTGAGGATAGTAATTAGACGAAATGGGATTCCAAGGGGCCAGGGCACCTTCTCTTAAGGTTTTTCCAGAATCTGGAACAACAACATCTAAATCAACTTCAAGCTTCATCCCAAGTCCATCACAGACTGAACAAGAGCCAAAGGGAGCATTAAATGAGAACAATCGAGGTTCCAATTCTGGTACGGTGAAACCGCAAACGGCACAGGCATAATGCTCGGAAAAGAGCAGCTCCTGGCCATCCATGGTATCAATCATCAAGTAACCTTCCGATAGGCGTAAGGCAGCCTCAACAGAATCAAAAAGTCGAGAACGGATACCCTCGCGAAGGACAATCCGATCCACAACGATTTCAATGTCGTGCTTCTTACTCTTAGAAAGCTCAGGTACTTCTGTGATGTCGTAAATTTCTCCATCTACACGAACCCGGACATAACCATCCTTTTGAATTTTAGCCAGGAGATTCTTGTGTTGCCCTTTCTTCTTACGAAGGACAGGAGATAGTACCTGAAGTCGTTGACCTTCGGGTAATTCCAAGACCTGGTCTACAATCTGCTCTACTGAAGAAGCCTCAATGGCTCCGTGGCCATTGATACAGTAGGGTGTCCCGACACGGGCATACAGCAGGCGGAGGTAGTCATTAATTTCTGTAATAGTTCCTACAGTCGAACGGGGATTCTTACTGGTTGTCTTTTGGTCAATGGAAATCGCCGGGCTAAGACCATCGATGGAATCAACATCTGGTTTATCCATATTACCCAAAAATTGACGGGCATAGGCGGATAGAGATTCGACATAGCGACGTTGCCCTTCCGCATAAAGGGTATCAAAAGCCAAACTAGACTTCCCTGAACCAGATAAACCCGTGATGACGACTAGCTTGTCTCGGGGAATGGTCACATCGATATTTTTTAAATTATGGGCGCGTGCGCCATGAATAACAATTTTATCCTGCATACAATCCTCTCTTTTTCTGTTCCTCCATTATATCAAAAATGCCTCAAAAACTGGTCCTAAAACCGATAGGTATAGAATTCTCCAACAATAGAAAAAGCTTGATTTTGAGCCTATTTAAGATATAATGGAAAAGAATGAGAAAAGGAGGGGACCATGAGACAGGTATTTTTATCAACAACAACCCAATTCAAGGAAATTGACCATATGGAATCTGGTTCTTGGATTAACCTGATCAATCCCACTCAAAGTGAATCGATTGAAGTGGCTAACGAATTTGACATTGATATCACCGATTTACGAGCCCCTCTGGATTTGGAAGAGATGTCGCGGGTTACCATTGAGGACAACTATACCTTGATTATTGTTGACGTTCCCATTACCGAAGAGCGAAACAATAAAATTTATTATGTCACTATCCCGCTAGGAATTATTTTGACAGATGAGGTCATCATTACTACCTGCCAAGAAGATATTCCATTGCTCGATGTCTTCGTACAACGACGTTTACGAAATTTTTACACCTTTATGCGCTCCCGCTTTGTCTTTCAAATTTTGTACCGCAATGCGGAGCTTTACCTTACCGCCCTTCGTTCCATTGACCGTAAGTCCGATCAAATCGAGACTGTCCTGTTAGAAGCTCCACGTAATGAAGAACTCATTGAACTCATGGAGTTGGAAAAAACCATCGTCTACTTTAAAGCCTCCCTCAAAACCAATGAGCGTGTGGTCCGTAAATTAACGTCATCTTCCTCTTCAATCAAAAAATACCTGGAAGATGAGGATCTACTAGAAGATACCCTTATTGAAACTCAACAGGCTATTGAAATGGCCGATATTTATGGAAATATTTTACGGAGTATGACGGATACCTTCGCCTCTATTATTTCCAACAACCAGAACAACATTATGAAAGCCCTAGCCTTGGTCACTATCGTAATGTCCATTCCAACCATGATTTTCTCAGCCTATGGAATGAACTTCAAAAACAACGATATGCCTCTCAATGGTGAGCCCCACGCCTTTTGGATCATCATTGCCATTGCCTTTGCAATGAGCCTTTCATTAACCTTGTATATGATTCATAAAAAATGGTTCTAAGAGAAAGGAAGTTTATGTCATTTGAAAATCTAACCAAAAAGAATCAGCAATATCTACGCACAGTCCAAAAATTATTGGAACAAGCGGGAAAAAATTCAACCGAAATTGATGAATTACTTGCAACTATTCTCCCTGAGATTGAAGAAAAACAAGCTCGCGGTTTCACTGCACGAGCACTCTTTGGAACTCCAACCCAATGGGTTCGCAGTCAGCTTGAAGGCTCACATCCTGAGACAGAAGAACAAGCGGACACCAATGACAATCCATGGCTAATGTGGTTGGAATCCACCCTCTTCCTACTCGCTTTTGTCGGACTTGGGATTGGATTGATCAACCAATTTGTTCCAGACAGTCCGAGTTATGGACTGCTAACACTGATTAGCATGACTACCGGAGGAGGAGCTGTTTTTTACGCCCTCTACCATTTTATTTATCGCTATTACGAACCTCAGTATGAGGGGGAACGTCCCAATGTTCGCCGTGGCTTCCTTTTTGTCGGACTCATTCTGCTGGCCTGGATTGGTCTCATTACTCTTTCAGAAAGTGTACTCATCGGGATTAATTTACCACTTCCAAGTTTTGCTCTCATCCTAATTGGAGCAGCAGCTTTTGGAGTTCGCTGGTGGCTCATGCGTACCTACAATATTAAAAATGCTCGTATTAATCCCCGCCGTCGTCCGCTTTAACAAAACATTCTTAGTTGTGAAATCCTCCCAATCGTTAGCTACAAACTCTAATGATTGGGGGGATTTTTTGAAATGATCAATAGAATTCCCCGGAATTGAAAATTGATTGAAAGTAAACCTCACCGACCGGTTCCCCTTGACTCCTCTCTACCAAGTAGAGGGAGCCTTTTAAACTGAGACAAGTAATTCGGAATACGATTGATTATTATGAAAAACAAAGAAAAGGACTGGATTCTGTTCAATACAGGATTCAGTCCTTTTCATAATCATTTGTCTAACTGTTTGAAATCCGTTTAGATTTTTTCTTAAGAAAAATCTCGAAGATTCAAACGTCTATCCGGCTGTGGCAGTCCCTGTGCCTGCCGAGCTTTTTTCCGAAAACGGAACACATAAAAGCCTAGCAAATAGGAACTGAGCGATAATATGAGAGATAAATACAAAACATTGTTACCGCTGAACCAAAGAGCTACCAAAGCTCCTGTAAAAAGAACAAAAAGGTGATAATAATTCTTTCTACCTAGTTTATAATAGGGATAATTGTAGATTGAAGTCCCATAAGTTCCTATATAAAACAAAAGAACACCCGCCAAAAATAAGAAATGTCCTAAATCCGCATGATGAGTATCCGTTAGAAACTCTACCGATACAGTAAAGAAATTAATCCCCAAAACAATCACCAAATGGAGATAAAATAAGGGAGCTACGAACTTCTGAGAATGATGATCCACACCAAGAAAGGTTTGTGACATGTAATTCATAAACATACTAGCCATTCCAAAGAAAAGGAAAGCTCCTGTCAAAAAGGCTTCGTCTAATGGGTAAGAGCCAATAATCGCAATCACAGCTTCCCCAAAGGACAAAATTGTAATTAATTGTCCACGCTCTACAGCATGAGGGAAATTCGTTGGCAACTCCTCACGACCTCGATAAAAAAAGGTAACAAAGACGAGCGGAAGTATCATCGGGAATATATATACAAAAGACATCCAAAAACTCCAGCCAGCAATCCCCAAAATAAAAGGAAGCAACAGAAACATGTAAAGCATTAAGGACAGAATCGATAATTTCATATCTCGATTAAATCCTTGTTGCCGTCCTTTAATAACATACTGCAATATGATAATCCCATAGGCTACAAACAAGAGACTATTAAACAGCCATACGATTGGACTTCCTGCACCAAGTTCCGTCGTTTCCAAATGAAAATTCATTGCCAAATGCCCAACGACAAACATCAATGCAATAACAGTATAAATATCCGCTCGTCTAGAATCCCCATATTTCTGATAATAAAGAACCTCATTAAACCAAATGGTCATTAAAACAATATTAGCCAGCACGAATAATAAAACATTTTGAAAACCAATCTGTTCCATATGAAAAGATCCATTTAATTCCCGCAAGGCTAAAACAAAGGCCAAATCAAAGAAGAGTTCATAATTGGAAACCCGCTTGGCCAAACCAACTCTATTCGACATACTATTCCTTCCTTCTAAAAAATACAGACCCCATTGTAACAAATCACCTTACAAAAAGAAAGCACGTAAAAAGCCGGAAAAGATATTTCCGACTAACCTATTTGGACACTAAAAATTTAAGCCCCCATCGAAGAACTGTTACTGATTAGCAATGCTTGCAAAACCGGCTCGTAAATCAGCATTGGCTGTTTCTCTAAGATATAGTACAGGGCCATCCCATTGATTGGTATATAAAACAATTGGAGAACCTGAACGATCAAATGCAAAATAATAGATGTGATTAACAGAATTATTCAAATACTGGTAATTTGCTACTACCTTGTAATCTGCATCTCCACGCCCATCAGCCGAAACTTTAAGACTAACAGCATTTCCACCAACATTAAAGGACCAGCCTTCTATTAGTTTCGTTCCTTTATCCTCATACCCTGGCTGATTCATCGAATTTCCCCAGCTAACCATAAAATCTGCTAAGGCTGCATCTTTATCGCTATTCCATAAAGCTGGTGTAGCAATCTCAGTTTGAGAGTCTTTCTTTTCAAAACTGGAAGGTTCCAAAGTCTCCTCTTTCTTATCCGCGAAAATACTTTGAACCTCCTTTAATGAAGAAGCATTCATAAGAAAATTTTGATAGGCTTTCTGCATATCCTGTGGAGCTTCTTGGAACATTTTTTCACCCTTCGCATGATTGGTGTAATAAACTTTTCCGTTTGAAGCCAGTAGAACAGAATAATTTTCCTTCTCAGTGTCTATAAGTTTTTGACCTAAATAAGTTTTTCCCATCCCTGCAGCAGGTATTAGCTGGTCCTCAGGTACACGTAGTTTCAAAAATTTTTCGAATTCATCGTTAACACTTATATAATAAGCATGGGTAGAATCTTTGAGAGAGTAAATTCGAAAAACAATAGCATTATCCGTAAAATCTTTTACTTGATCACTAGAGACTTTCATTCCCAAAAGACGTAGGTCATATCTATCTCTTTCTTCAACCAGATTGAGATTACTTTCTTTAGATGCTTCTTCTAGACTACCAGGTGAAGTCCAACCAAAACCAGCCAAAATATCACCATCAACTGATTCTTTGGTAATCACATGGGCAGAACCCGTTCCATGCGTTGGCAAAGTTGTGGACCGAATAACAACTGCATCTTTTCCATATGGACTATCATATAACCATTTCCCAAAATTTTGGGAAACCAGCTTAACTTCTTCCTCACTGAGCTGCTCAATTTTCTCAGCATAATCCACTTCTTCTGAATCTTGACTAACTGACTGGGATACAGAAGTTGGGCTATTTCCGGATTGGCTGTATACATAGTAACCACCAGCCAAAAGTAGAAATACTATAAAAATGGTTCCCCATATCCAGCTAGGAATGCCTATGGCAGATTTTTGACTTGGTTGAACTTGAGCAATTTGTGGGTGCGGAAAGCCAGTTTGTTTGGCCTGCATAAATTCTTCAGGTGTTGGCTTGCGACCAAAAAGCTGTTCAAATGCTTGAGACCAATCTTTTGCGTTCATCCTCTTCTCCTAACCTAACATTTCTAATAACGGTCCAAGGGCAAAATAACCTAAAACCATAGCCAAAGCAATGGTCAAAAGTACAACCGCAATTATGGTCAGAATACGCAAAATTCGCATACCCGTTGAGGCTTGCTGCGGATTTTGATTGGCAGCAGCTTGCGTGACATGGCTTGGGGTTAATGTTGCTGGGTTCACTGGCGGAACAAGATTCGCTGCTAGTTCTACAGTTCCAAGAGCTTGTGTAGTTGCTGCTTCTACCTCATGATTTTCCTGAGAGACTCCCGCTACTTCTTGTATCCTCTCAGTTGCAGCAACAGCTTGAGCAGGTTGAGGTTTTTCTCTTACCACAGATTCAGATTTTGACTGAACTCCCGGTTCCTCTGGCATTTCTACAATCTGAGTAGAATGAACTTCTCCGGTAATCATAGGTTCTGAACGAAGTTGAGTTACGGCCTCCTCTGAAGAACTTGCTTGAGATTCTAGTACTAGTTTCTCGTCTACTCCTAGATTACCCATTGCGGGGAATCCTTGTGCTTTAGCTGCCATAAATTCTTGGGGTGATGGCGTTCTTTTATAAATTTCTGTAAACAATGCCGTCCAGTCGGCAGCTGTCAACGATTCTGAACTTTCCATCACCAGTTCCGGAAAACCAGCCTTTTTAGCCTCCATAAACTCTTGAGGCGACGGTTCCCGTCCTTCAATTTTTTTAAAAGCATCCGACCATTCCTTACCTGTCATCTTTTCTCCTCTTTCATATCAATTTCTCTTAGAATAACATCATTAGAATGTGATTACAAGATGTATTTAACTAATGATTAAAAGGAACTAGAAAAAGGTCCATGGATGTAACAAGCATGGACCTCATTCATATTTAACCTAGATTGAACTAGTAAAGGGAAATAAGTTTTACTAGATATTCACCAGCAATCATCATTGATAAGACACCAAAGACAAATAGTACTAATCCGTTCACAATAACCGCAAGAATATACTTATAAAACATATCCAAAGATGATACATCGCGCGAGTGGGCTAAGGCAAAAGTTGTGGCTAGTCCAAATACCAGCACGCTAAGAATAATTAGGATAAAGGCAATTGAGTAAACATCGATTAAGACAAATAGAGTTGCTAATGTCATCATAACAATATTCACAGAGAATAAACGTCCATACCAATCAAAGGCCTTGGTTAATGTAAATTGTGTATCGCTATAAACAAAGCGCTTAGTTACAAATCCGGCAAAAATAATGGCGAATAGATATAAACCAGCTCCAACTAAAATTGCCATAAAGGCTGAGAATCCCACTGGATTACTCATCAAAGAAGTTGAACTTCCAGAATAATAGTTGTTAATGCCATTCATGAAATTTGACCCAAATCCCATAGACTTACGAGCAATAATGAAAATTGTCAAAGTATAAAATAAAGTCAATAAGCCAAAAGCTATCCATCCATTTGCAGGCGTTGTCTGTACTTCTGATGTTGGTGCTTTTAAGGCTGATACAAACCAATTCCAGAAGTCAGTAGACGTTTTTTTAATTTGTTCCTGATGTTCTGGAGATACCAATGGTGCTACTTGGGGTGTAGGTGGTACTTGATCCGGTTGGACAGCTGTTGATTGAACAGGTGGTACTTGATTTGTTTGAGTAGCTTCTGAAGCCACTGATGTATCTGCACTTGCTTGCACAGCCTGCGGTTGGCTTACAGGTGAATCTACAATCTCACCCTTTTCCACAGCTGCTGCCACTTCTTCTCCAGTAGCAGGGCGTCCATTAATAGCTTCAAAATATTCTAACCAATCTGAACGATTCATTATGATCTCCTCTTCTTCCTAAACTTTTCTATGAAATTTCCAAATAAACACTCAAATATTATACCGTTTCAAAACCTTAATGACAATAAGTTTAAGATCATTTTTCTGCAACCAATATAGGGAAACATCGGATCTACTGAAATACCCGTTTCTCCTCAGCTTACTTTAAGAGTCCTAGATCGTATTTCCAAGCTAAGATCCGTTTAACAGACTGATCAATGCGTTTTTCTGTTAATTCACCTTCTTCAATTTTATCCAAAAGGTATTGAATTTGAGTGCTATAACTAGATCCTAAGATAAGATCGTTTCCAGCTTGAATGACCTGAAATGCTGCCTCATCTTGATTAACAAAGTCCGCTAAACCAGCCATATCCAAATCATCTGTCATAATAACTCCCTTAAAATTCAGTTCCTGTCGAAGAATATCGGTAACTTTTTTAGAAATCGATGATGGAACAGAATCAACCTGACTAAGAATATTATGAGATACAAGAATGCTATCTGCTCCTTGTGCAATTCCAGCTTTAAAAGGAAGGAAATCAGATTTTCTTAAACTCTTTAAAGATCTATTATCTCGAATGATATCCGTATGACTATCCCCATTATTACCATAACCAGGGAAATGCTTCAACGTAGAGCCCAGCCCCTCCTGCTTAAAGGTTTGAACAACCTCAGCAACATAGTCGGCTGTTGTTTCGGCATCTTGTCCAATAGTTCGAGGATAGATAAAAGCATTGGAATCTGTGGCTACATCTGCTACAGGTGCCAAACCAGCATTGATGCCTGCTCCCTGAAGAATTTGGGATTTTCGTTTTGCATCCGCTACAATGGCGTCCATTCCACCTTCCTGATAAAGTTGCATGGGGGATAGAAATGGTTTGCTGATAATACTGCTAATCCGAGTAACAGTGCCACCTTCTTCATCTGATCCTATCAACAGTGGAATTTTAGAAGCTTCTTGAAAACCATCCGTTAATTCTCGAATCCCTTGAACGGTCTGACCTTCAAAATCTTTACCAAATAAGATGTAGCCGCCCAAATGGTAATTCTGAATATCTTTAATTTGGTTGGAATAGGGAAGACGTGCCCAAAAGAGCTGTCCGACCTTTTCTTCCAGCGTCATATCCTTTAGTAACTTTTCAATCGTTGCGTCTTTTTTACTGCTCACTTTCTTTTCCACCTGCTCAGGTCTCTGCTTCCTGTCTGTAGTCTCTACTTTTTTATGAATCGTTATCATCAAAAATAGACCCAGGAAAAATAAGAGGTAAAAGAGAAAAAAGGCAATGGGTTTTATTTTTCTTCTCATACTTTTTATATTATAGCATCTATCCTTAACCTAGACTAGGCTATTTTTGGCAAATGAAAAACCCGAACTCAAAAAAAGACTTCGGGCCCTGTTCTAGTTTCTGATTTCTGCTAGAGCCTGTTCGACCTGCCGGATAACTTCTCTCATAGCCTCTTCATCGTTAACAAAGTCAAGCTGATTACCATCAATTCGTACCTTAGGGCTTTTATCATAAGCGTCATACCAGTCTGGGTAGGCACTATGAACTTGCTGGTAATAAGTCTCTAAATCTGGATTACCATCAATTTGCTCATAATCCCGACCACGAAGTGCAATTCGATACAACATCGTTTCAAAAGAAACATCAATATAAATCAATAGATCCGGAGCTTTTTTAGGCATCCCTTCTAACTCTTCCATCATATTATCCAGTAATTCGTGGTAAACCTGATGTTCTTCCTGTGTAACATTACCATTCCTATAATTCAAATCCAAAAAGAGTGCATCTTCAAAGATAGAACGGTCCAAAATGTTATTATCATGAGTGTAAGCCTGCTTTATGCTCTTGAAACGCTTATTTAAAAAATAAATTTGTAAAAGAAAAGCATACTTCTCTGGATTTTTATAATACAAATCCAAAACAGGATTGTCATCTACCGATTCATAGAAAACTTCTGTCCCAAAATGCTCCCCCAAAGCCGCTGCCAACGATGATTTTCCGGCACCAATGGTACCCGCTAAAACTAACAAAATTTTCATTCCCTCCTTAGAATTTGAGCAAGTCTTTTCAACATCAAGGTTGAATATCTCAAAAAATTCAATTACTCCCTAATACTGTATCACAATCGGCTACTTCTTCCTAGACTCTAGCACTAAAAAATCAAAAAACACATATCCAATAATTAACCGCCGACTAATCATAGACTACTAATTCCCACTAGATTACGTATCATTTCCTTCTAAAATACCATGGACAAAACGATGAATTCCTTGGAAATCTCTATTAAACAGAAAATGAGCCTCCAACCTGAACTCGATGACTTCCTGCGGAAGTAACATTCTACAAAAAAAACGGTCCACTGAACAAAGCGATGGATTCCTCGGGAATCTCCATTAAACAGAAAATGAGCCTCCAACCTGAACTCGATGACTTCCTGCGGAAGTAACATTCTACAAAAAAACGGTCCACTGGACCTGCAGATGGCTTCCTTCGGAAGCTACATAAAACAGAAAATGAGCCTCCAACCTGAACTCGATGACTTCCTGCGGAAGTAACATTCCACAAAAAAACGGTCCACTGGACCTGCAGATGGCTTCCTTCGGAAGCTACATAAAACAGAAAATGAGCCTCGTTGGAGGCTCATTTTTAATCTTCGTTTACGTAAGGCATCAAAGCCATTACGCGTGCGCGTTTGATAGCGTTTGTAACTTTACGTTGGTTCTTCGCTGAAGTACCAGTTACGCGACGTGGAAGGATTTTTCCGCGTTCTGAGACGAAGCGGCTTAGAAGTTCTGTATCCTTGTAGTCAACGTATTCAATTTTGTTTGCTGCGATGTAATCAACTTTTTTACGGCGTTTGAATCCGCCACGACGTTGTTGAGCCATTTTGTTCTCCTTTATTTATTTGTCTTAGAATGGAAGGTCATCATCAGAGATATCCATTGGACTGGTTGCACCAAATGGACTATCATTTCGAGAAAAGTCTGGCATTGCAGGTTCTGAGCTTACTGGACTAGCAGCTGGAGCTGATCCAAAGCTGTTAGCACCAAAGCTAGAGCCAGCCGTATTCCCTTCTCGTACAGCACGACTTTCCAACATTTGGAAGTTGTCAGCTACGACTTCAGTAACATAAACACGCTGTCCTTGCTGGTTCTCGTAGTTACGAGTCTGAATCCGTCCCGTAATTCCGATTAGTGTACCCTTCTTCGCCCAGTTAGCCAAATTTTCAGCTGGTTGACGCCAAATGACTACATTGATGAAGTCTGCTTCACGCTCACCATTTTGACTCTTGAAAGTGCGATTCACAGCTAAGGTGAAAGTCGCCACTGCAACATTCGATGGGGTATAACGCAAATCTGCGTCACGGGTCATACGACCAACAAGTACAACATTATTAATCATTTGTTACCTTCTTACGCGTCAAGTTTAACGATCATATGACGAAGAATGTCGCCATTGATTTTTGAAAGACGATCAAACTCACGAAGAGCTGCATCATCGTTCGCTTCAACGTTCACGATGTGGTAAAGACCTTCACGGAAATCTTGGATTTCGTAGGCAAGGCGACGTTTTTCCCAGTCTTTAGACTCAAGGATAGTTGCACCGTTGTCTGTCAAGATTGCGTCAAAACGCTCTACCAAAGCTGCTTTAGCTTCTTCTTCAATGTTTGGACGAATAATATAAAGAATTTCGTATTTAGCCATTGATATGTTCCTCCTTTTGGACTAATGACTCGCCTCAAGACGAGTAAGTGAGGGATATTCTCACAAGATACTATTATACAAGAAACTCTTACCAAAGGCAAGAGTTTTTTACTATTTCGTTCAATAATCGTATTGGGTCAAATTATACTGCTCTATCAAGCGATTGAGTTTAACATTATAGGACGAATCTGTCGCATAGGTTCCTGTTAAAGCTTGGGTAGCGTCTTGATAGGAAGTCGTATTAATCTTCCATGTGCCAGCATACATAGGCTGTGAAAGTACAAGTGCATAGTCTGTCAAAGAAGCATAATAAGAAGGATAACTACGGAACTGGTCGTGAATTTCATACAGATCACCACTGCCATCATCCTCGGTCGTCAAAAAGTTAGCCCCTTCTCCTTGATAGGTTCCCTTAATCCCAAATAAATTGTAGTGCGGAGGCTGAGACAATCGACTCGTTCCACGATCCGATTCCAACATAGCTTGGGCAATCATCACCGAAGCATAGAGGCCATATTGATCCGCCACCATTTGGGCATCTGCCGCAATGCTCTGCACAAAATAATCCTCAGTTGGCACGGTATAATTCTCTTGCTCGGTCATCACCATCTGATTTGCAAGGAAACCCAGAGCAAGAGTTCCCAAAGACAAGACTAAGAGTCCTAGCCCTTTTTTTCTTTTCGGCATTCTTGACACCTTTCGTCCATTTTTCTTTTAGTCTAACAAGAAAAAAGAAGGATGTAAAGACAAAACTAGGATTGCCATGGATTGTAAAAACGACTTCCTTGAACCCACATCAAGTAAAGAGCCAACAGCAACGAAATCACAGCTATCCCTAAAATAAGGTAGTCTTGCCAAGCCCAAGCTTGGGTCCAATACCAGGTACGGCGTTTCTCCTTACCGAAACGTCTCAGTTCCATCGCACGAGAAATCGTCTCAATACGCTCCAAAGACGTCAAAATTAGTGGAAAGAGGATTAAGGCATTCCCTCGAATACGAGCAACAAGTGGTTGTTGAGGGGATAAATCTAGCCCACGCGCCTCCTGAGACCTACGAATCATCACAAAATCCTCTTGTACATCTGGAATATAGCGCAGCGTTAAACTTACGGCGTAAGCAATCCGATAGGAAACTCCAATCTGATTCAGACTCGCCGCAAATTGACTCGGATGGGTCGTCAAAAGAAAAACTAAGGCCAATGGAAGAGTCGCCACATACTTGAGAAACAGATTCCCTAGATAAAACAGTTGCTCCTGAGTCAAATGATAAGGGCCAATGCCCTCCCAAATCAAATGACGACTCGCATAAATATCCACTCCATACTCCGGAGCAAAAAGATAGACCATGAGTAGATTCATAGCTGCGAAAAAAGAAGCAAAATAAATGACCCAGCGAATACTCCTCCAGGAAATTCTAGATACATACAGTGCCATTAGAGATAGGAGAGCTATCCCCAGTAACAGACGCGTATCGTAAGTAATCATAGCCGCAACCGAAATCAACAGGAAGAAAAGAAATTTACTAGCACCGCTCAATCTATGAATCCAGCTTGTCCCCGACTGATAGCCGATAAAATTGTTCATGCCTTTCTCCCCCTCTCTTGATAAAACTGCGATAGAGCAATCGGATCCACTTGTAACTTATCCGCTAAATGGAAAAGCGAAGTTGTCCGTAAATGAGCCTTAGCCAAGAGTTCCGGCTGGGAGAGAAGCTCCCGTGGATTTTGGTCTGCCAAAATCCGACCCTGATCCACTACTAACGCACGATTCGCATATTCAAGCATGAGCTGCATATCATGCGTAATCAGGACAATAGCATGCCCCAAATCCGCTAACTCTTGCAGAAAATCCATCATCTCTCGATAGTGAGCCTGATCTTGACCAGCAGTCGGTTCATCCAAAATTAAAACCTGAGGCTCTAATACCAAAATCGCTGCTATTGTGACCCGTTTTTTCTGACCATAGGATAGAGCGGATATGGGCCAATTACGAAACGGTGTTAAACCACAAATCTCTAAAACCGCTGCCACCCTAGAAGTCACCTCCTCTTCCGATAGACCTCTAAGCCTTAAGCCCCGCGCAACCTCATCAAAAATCATGGTTTGAGAAATCATCTGGTTTGGGTTCTGCAAAACATACCCAACCTGCCGAGCTCGATCTGTCAACGATTGCTCAGACAGTTCCTGCCCCTGCCAGAAATACTGCCCTTGAGCCGGTAGGTAACCTGACAGTAGTTGAGCCAAGGTCGATTTTCCCGTTCCATTTTTCCCAACTAAAGCTACCAACTCTCCTTTTCGTAGTTGGAGATCTAAGCCATCAAAAATAGCAGGCCTATCTGGATACGCAAATCTCAGCCGATTCCACTGAGCCAACACTTCTCCTGCTGGCTCTTCTTCCACTTGAACAGACTCCGGTAAGGAAAGAGCGGGTAGTTCTAAGGCTGTCAAATCATCTAGGGGCTGGCTGGCTCTTAAATCCATTCCTAACTCTCTAAGTGCTGTTAAATACAGGGGTTCCCGAATTCCGACTCGCATCAACTCAGAACTAGCCAGTAATTGATTCGGAGGACCATCAAAAGCAACTTGACCATCTTCCACAAGAACAATCCGATCGAGGCCTAGTTCCAGTACTTCTTCGAGACGATGCTCAATGATAACCAGAGTCGACCCTGTCTCTTCATGAAGTCGGCTTAGTAATTGCAAACTTTCATGAGCAGCCTGGGGATCTAGGTTGGCTAACGGCTCATCAAATAACAAGAGGGGACTTTCGTCAATCAGAACACCCGCTAAGCCAACCGCCTGTTTCTGACCTCCTGACAAATCCTGTGGTCGCTGATGTGCTAAAGATGTCAACCCTAATCGTTCTAACCAATAAGCCACCTTCTCCCGAATAAGAGACGTCTCCAAGGCGTCATTTTCCAAAGCGAAGGCCACGTCTTCTGCAACAGTTTGACCAATAAACTGACCATCCGTATCTTGAAGAATACTGGAAATTAGTAAGGAGCGTTGCACAATGCTAGAAGCTATCAAGTCTTGTCCCTTAAACAAGAGTTGCCCCTGAATATGACCTTCGTAAACGTGGGGAACTAAGCCATTGAGACATTGTCCCAATGTTGACTTCCCAGATCCCGAAGGGCCAATAATGGCTACTTTTTCTCCTCTCTGAATGTCCAGATTGATATTTCTCAATGTCGGCTCTGCCTGACTCTGGTACTGAAAGGAAAAATTTTTAAACTGAATCAGTGGTGTCACCGTGGTTCTCCCTCTTTTTTTCTTTCATTTTATCATAGTGAGATGGGAAAAGGACAAAATTCACAAGTTGAATTTTGTCCTTTGAGCTTATTCTTTGGTCAAACTACCCGTTTTGACTTGATTACGAACATAAAGGCTTAGTAAGAGACTTCCTGCAATGGCAACTGTAACTGAATTTGTCAATCCTGCCACCACACCTTGAGCAAATACCTTAGTAACTGGCTCCGTATAAATCAGAATATCTCCAATCGGAGCCACTAGTCCCCAGAGGACGAGATTGGTGATTACCTGAATCAGATTAAAGGTTAATAGTCCTTTTGAATTGAGTTTGCCAGCTTGCAATTGTATCGCCTTACTAGCACTTCCAACAGCCAAACCAAAAAGACCTGAAGCGAGAACCCAAGACCACCAAGGACTTCCACCTCGAAGTAAATCAATATTCGCATGGCCAATAAAACCGACAAAAAAGCCAACAACGGGTCCGTAAATGACTGCAAGTAAGGCCTGAACAGCATACTGCAGTTGAATATAGGTATTTGGAATCGGAGTGGGAATGCTAATCAGACCAACAACAATAAAAAGGGCTGCTCCCACACCAATCGCGACAACTTGCTTAATGGATAATTGTGACATAATAAACTCCTAAATCTTTTTCAACTGGATAGACCATTGGGGTCCCACACCAACATTATAGGCTTTGGAGAAGGAACCTTGATTAATGGCTAGCCCGATACGGTAAACCGAATTTACATAAAGGACAGGCTGTCCAATGCGAACATCTGCAAAGGACTTGCCATAAACGACTTGATTTTGGTAGACCAGCATATCATTGTTATAGATAGTAACTTCAAAGCGATCTCCAAATTCGGGATTAAGGTTCTGGAAATCTTCTCGTTTAATGGAGGTCCACAGGGAGCCAAAGCGAACATCTAGAATCTCGACAACTCCTTGGACCCAGTCAGGTCCCTGAGTTGTTTCAACAACTGGAATTTCAACAATGTGCTCCACACTTAATGCGGGTCCCACCTCTTCAAAAGTCATGTGACCACTAGCTAATTTAGCGCCAGTATAGGCATAGACATCACGACCATGGAAAGTATAAGAATGCTCCGTATTGGCACGGCGGTTGGATACCTCAGAAATTTCCCGCACAGCCAGCACCTCATCCTTGATATAAGATAAAGTACCATTATCCGGTGTTACAATATACTGATTTCTCTTGGTCAAAGCCACGACACTTTTTCGTTTGGAGCCAACTCCAGGGTCAACAACGGAGACAAAAGTTGTACCCTCTGGCCAATAATCAATCGTTTGAAAAAGTCGATAACTGGCCTCTTCAATGTGATAAGGTGTGATCTCATGTGTCAGATGATGAATGTTCAAATCTCGTGCTTCTTCTAAGGCCACTCCAATCATGGCCGAGACTGCACCATCTACTAACCCAAAATCCGATTGTAACACTAACAAGTGGTTCATAGTACCTCCCAGTAGCAAGTTTTTACTACCCTTCTATCCTATCAGATTTTTCAGCCACTACCAAGGCTATTTTTCTTATTAGGGCCATTAAATTTTTTTATACAGAAAAAAACCAGATGATTCTCATCATCCGGTCTTTCCTAGAGACTCACTCTGCCTGATAGCGTAATTGACCATCCAAATAGGTCTCTTGTAACTCTAATTGAGGAGTCCAAATCAAAAAGTCGGCAGCTGCTCCTGGTCGAATCTGCCCACATTCTTGTTCTAAATGAACAGAGAGAGCCGGATTCAAGGTCGCCATTCGCAGCGCTTGCTCAGGATTGGCTAAGCCCCAATCCACCACATTTTTTACCCCATCTTTCAGTTGAAGAATAGAGCCTGCAAGAGAACCCGAATCTTTCAAACGAGCGGTCCCCTCTTGAACAACAACAGGAAAATCACCTAGGTGGTAATCACCATCAGGCATGCCCCCCGCTCGCATACAATCCGTGATTAAAGCTACCTGATCCAAGCCTTTTTGATCCATCAAAATCTGACAGGCTCCTGGATGAACATGATGACCATCACAGATTAACTCCGCAAAGGTGTGTGGCAACTGGTACATCGCACCAACCATCCCTAATTCTCGATGGGTTAAGCCGCGCATCCCATTATAAGCATGTACCCATACACTAGCTCCAGCCTGAACAGCCTTGCGAGCTTGATCAAAAGTAGCATTGGAATGCCCGAGGGCAACTGTAACACCTTCTTGGGTCAAGGTTTCAACAAATTCCTCAACCCCATCACGTTCAGGTGCTAGAGCAATCTTCTTGATTTGTCCTTGAGCTGCTTCTTGCCAATCCCGAAACTCTTCCAGACTTGGATCTTTCATATAGGCTGGATTTTGAGCTCCTTTAAACTCTTCTGTAAAATAGGGACCTTCAAAATAAATCCCTTGAATTTTAGCTCCCTTAGCTTCCTGATAACGAGCTCCAATCTGCTCAGATACTTGACGGAGATCTGCCGTATCTGCCGTCAAAGTCGTTGGGAGAAAGCTAGTCACCCCAGTACTAAGAAGCCCTTCACTCATCGTTGTCAAGAGTCCATCAATGTCTTTATCCATGACATCGATACCTCCAAATCCATGAATATGGGTATCGACTAGCCCTGCACTCACCCAATAACCAGTATAATCACGGATTTCCCCTGTTGCTGGTCGCTGAGCTTGCCATTTACCAAAACGACCATCCTTGATTTCTAAGTAACCTGCTCCCTTTTTCTCATAAGGATAGAAAAAGGCATCTGCTTGAATATAGTAGTTCATCGTCGAGTCCTCCTTATAGTTATTATACACCTTGAAGGCAAAAAATAAAATGGTATAGACCGGTTTTTTCGACGACCTCTCTGAAGCTAAAAAGGCTGGAGCAGCAAGGTTGGACTAGTAAAAGAACAGAAGACCACATTTCACAAGCGATAGGATACTTTAGGGCAACTTACTTCTCAGCAAAATCTTCTTCCAGCCACTCTTCTTCTTTGTCCTTGGTTGAAAAATCTCCTTGGAAAAACCAAGAATAAGTCCGATCCGCAATAATTTTGGTTTCCATGTAATCCAAACCTCCGCTAATCACACCTCCAACACCAGGAACCAATTTTCCAAGATTGACAACACCTCTACTACCAAACCTGGTCACTAGTCGAAAACCAACTCTCCGGTTGATGGCTGTTAATAACCTACCCGGAATCCCTGCGATCATCTTGGTAGCAACCTTCTGCCCAGCAACAATACTCGTTTTCTTAATCATTTGATTAAGTGAAATACCAACAAGACAAGCATAAACAAAAGTCTTCGTTTGATCACTGTCCAAGTCATAACCTGCCATTTGGGCTGCACAAGCTATCATCCGCATTTGCACATACAAGACACTGGAAACATTGGCCGGTACAGCTACAGGTAATGTTAAGAGCCCTCCAAATCCTGTAATCACCCCGATGTTGTACACTTCAAAATTTGCTTGTCCATCATGTCACGAACGGCTTCTTCAACGGTCTCGTGTTTATCCAGATACTCCTTAGCCATTTGAGCAACAGGTACACTCACCATTGGAACACCATCTAGAACCCTTTCATAGGTTAAATCCAGTAAATTCAAGACATCTTCTTCTTTGAACAATTCCTTTTTAGCCATCGCCAAACTCCCCTCTCAAGACAAGTATTTCTTATCCCTAGTATACATTGCTTTTTTTTTGCAATTTTTGTTTTTAGGGTAATGCCTCGTTTCAAGCAAAAACCTCCAACTGACAACAGTTGGAGGCCTCATACTAGTCATAACTCTTTCAAGAAATACGGTTGAATTAAAAATCTTCCTTGTTCAAATCCCGCAACATTTGATCAATTTTATTACCATACTCAATGGACTCATCTTTAACAAAGGTCAAATCGGGGATTTTATAGATATGGAGTTGGCGACCTAGTTCCCGTTTGATGGTTCCAGTCGCTTTTTCCAAACCGATTTGTGCCTTTTGATTATCCGATGCCAAGTCACTCATGATACTGTAGTAAACTTTGGCAAGGGAGAGATCACCTGTCATTTGAACATCGGTGATGGTCACCCCTTGGACACGAGGGTCACGAACCTTTTTTTGAAGGAT
Organism: Streptococcus sp. 10F2; assembly: GCF_054331515.2. Lineage (NCBI taxonomy): Bacteria > Bacillati > Bacillota > Bacilli > Lactobacillales > Streptococcaceae > Streptococcus > Streptococcus sp. 10F2. The sequence goes on from NZ_JBTGGE020000002.1 coordinate 43,413, forward strand.
TTCGTTGACTTCGCGTTTGATTTCCATAGCGACCCGGTCAGTACGAATCGAATTTGCCATGAGGACCTCCCTCTTAGTGTTTGATTTCTTCCATGATGTAAGCTTCGATGACATCATCTACCTTAATGTCATTGTAGTTTTCAACCATGAGACCACCTTCGCGGCCGTTGCTGACTTCTTTTACATCATCCTTGTAGTGTTTCAAGCTTGCTAATTCACCATCATAGATGACAACATCTTGACGGATAACGCGAACTTTAGAATCACGGGTAATTTTACCACGCAAGACCATAAATCCACCGATTGTACCCACTTTTGATACCTTGAAGGTCTCTCGGATAACAGCTTCCCCGATAACTTTTTCTTCGAATTCAGGATCAAGAAGTCCCTTCATCGCATCTTCTACTTCTTCAATAACCTTGTAAATAATGCTGTGTTGACGAATTTCAACACCATCGGTTTCTGCCTGCTGGCGAGCTTGTGGAGTAGGACGAACGTTAAAGCCGATAATAATGGCATTTGAAGCTTCTGCCAAGGTAATATCTGATTCATTGATAGCACCTACCGCTGAGTGAACGATGGTCACTTTTACACCTTCGACTTCAATTTTTTGAAGAGAGGCTGCGAGGGCTTCAACAGAACCTTGTACGTCGGCTTTAATGATAATATTAACAGACTTAACTTCACCGGCTTTAAGAGTATCAAAGAGATTCTCCAAGCTAACACGGGTTGTATTTTGACGTTGTTGGAGAAGGGCACGTTTGGCACGCTCTTCACCAGCTGCACGCGCAGCTTTTTCGTCTTCATAAACTGCGAAGTGATCACCTGCCATTGGAGTTTCATTCAGACCAGTGATGGATACTGGTGTTGATGGACTTGCCACTTTGACCCGACGACCGAGGTCGTTGGTCATGGCACGAACCCGTCCAAAAGTATTACCGACAACAATCGGATCCTGGACGTTTAGGGTTCCTTGTTGAACCAATAGCGTTGCGACAGCCCCTTTACCTTTATCCAATTGAGCTTCAATAACTGTACCGATGGCACGAACAGTTGGGTCTGCTTTCAATTCCTGGATTTCGGCAACCAATAGGACCGTTTCCAAAAGCTCATCAATGTTTTGGTTGAATTTAGCGGAGATTTCTACAAACTCAGAGTCACCACCCCAGGCTGTTGACATAACGCCATGCTCTGCCAATTCACCGATAACGCGCTCTGGATTTGCACCTGGTTTATCAATCTTGTTAATCGCTACAATGATTGGAACATTAGCGGCTTTCGAGTGATTGATAGCCTCAATGGTTTGTGGCATAACACCGTCATCGGCTGCCACAACCAAGATGGTAATATCCGTTACAGATGCTCCACGAGCCCGCATGCTGGTAAAGGCCGCGTGTCCAGGTGTGTCCAAGAAGGTAATCTTCTTACCGTTTTCTTCAATTTGGTAGGCACCAATGTGTTGGGTAATTCCCCCTGCTTCTCCTGTTGCGACACGAGAATTGCGCAGGGTATCCAAGAGGGTTGTTTTACCATGGTCAACGTGTCCCATGATCGTAACCACTGGTGGACGCTCAACCATCTCTTCTTCATTAAGGTAATCATCATCGACAAAGAAGCGTTCGATATCGGCATTATCAACTTGAACCTTCTCTTTAGCTTCAATTCCATAATCTACCATAAGGAGTTCAATGGTCTCAGCATCAAGGGATTGGTTCTGTGTCGCCATGATTCCCATCATAAAGAGCTTCTTAACGATTTCTGCTGGTTCACGTTTGATCCGTTTTGCGATATCCGCAACGGTCATGCCAGCAGTGTATTCAAATTCTTTAGGAAGTTCGTGGAACTTGCGTTCGGTAACCGGTTTTGGTGCCTGGTTCTTGCCACGTTGGTTCTTCCCTTTGTTTTTGTTTTTATTCCAGTTACTATTTCTTTGATTTCTCACTTGATTTTGGTTATTTCGATTTCTATTTGCTTGCTTGCGTGGACCATCTTCGTGCTCATTATCACGACGTTTATCTGGTCTCGCTTGTTTCTTACGACGATTATCAGAAGCAGGCGCTGCCGCAACAGGTGCTTGGAAAGCGACTGGCTCCGGAACTGGAGCAACAGGTGCTTGCGTGACTGCTTCTTGTTTAGCTTCCTTGCGGCGTTTTGCCTGCTCTTCTTGAGCTTGACGCTGGGCCTGAGCTTCTTTGAAGCGGGATTCACTATTCCGAGCGTATTCTGCATTTTGTTCCGCTTTTAAGGCTGCAGCACGTGCTTTAAAGTCTAGGCGGGGAGCTGCTGGCTGAGCATTCCGGTCTTGGCGACGGTTTTGATCACGATTCCCACGATTGCGGTTTTGATCACGTCCCTGTCCCTGACCTTGACGATCACGGAAGTCTTGACCTTGACCACGACCTCCCTGACCTTTATTGCGGTCCTGCTTCCCACGACCTTGTTTACGACGTTCCGCCTCAGCCTTAGCTTTCGCCTCACGCTCCGCCTTAAAATTCCGACTTTGTGGACGGTTATTATTAGCTGGAGCTGCTGGCTTAGGCGCTTCCTCCGGAACAGAAGTTGGAGCTGCTACTGTCTTATCCTCAGCCTGTCCTACTTCTTTCGGAGCTACTGCTGATTTCACAGACTCAAAACTAGCCTTAATGCGATTCGCAACTTCTACCTCGACAGATGAAGCATGGCTTTTGACCTCAATCCCCAAGTCCTTAGCTCGACTGACAATCTCTTTACTTTCCTTGCCCAATTCCTTGGCAATTTCATACAAACGTTTTTTAGACATTTTCATGCCTCCATTTCTAGCTCATAATGGACCTCATTTTTTTTGCAAATCCGGAATCGACCACACTAAGCACCTTCCGTTGGCGCCCGATGGCCAGACTCAATTCTTGTGTTGAAAAATCATCAACTACCGTCTTTTTATAGTAGCGACTTTTATCCTCAATGGTCTTACGAAGATTAGGGCCTGCATCTTGTGCCAAAAACACTAATTGTGCTTGGTTATTCTGAATGCTTTTAATGACTAAATCTTCACCAGAAACAAGCTTTCCTGCTCGCTGGGCCAGACCTAAAAGGTTTAACAACTGTTCTTCCTTATTCAAGTCCTAACTCTCTTCGTTTCAATTTGCGATCGACAAAAGCGATCAGTTCATCGTAAAATTCTTCGGAAATTTCCTGACGAAAACTGCGATCAAAGATCTTCCGTTGCTTAGCCAAGGCAGCTTCTTCATTGTCCAATTTGATATAAGCCCCACGACCGTTGGCCTTACCAGTTGGGTCAATGCTAACCTGTCCGTCTTTTGTCCGGACAATCCTTACTAAATCACGTTTATCAATCACTTCACCCGAAACAAGGGACTTCCTCAAAGGAATCTTTCTTGCTTTGGTCATACTTATTCCTGTTCGTTTTCAAGGCTTTCTGTTAGAGTAGCTTCTGCAACTTCAACTGCCTCCGTAACTTCTGCTACCGTTTGTTCTTCCACATCCAAAACTTCTTCAACAACCACTTCTGCTGCCTCCATGGCTGCAGCTTCCATAGCCTCAAATTCAGAAGCCGATTTGATATCAATTCGGAAACCTGTTAAATGAGCCGCCAAACGGACATTTTGTCCACGACGACCAATGGCCAAGGACAGTTTGTCATCTGGTACAACGACCAAAGCACGCTTGCTATCTTTTTCATCAAAGATTACTTGGTCAACTTCAGCAGGAGCAATGGCATTATAAATAAATTCGGCTGGATCACTGACCCACTCGATAACGTCAATGTTTTCCTCAGTTGGAATCCATTTTTCCAATTTAGCATCGTACCGTGCAGGGTGGAACTTACTCGTAATTTTCTTGATATTGCTTCCGCCACGTCCAACAATGGTACCAATCGCATCAACGTTCGGGTTATGACTACGCACTGCCACCTTCGTTCGATCCCCAGCTTCACGAGAGACTGACATAATCTCAACAGTTCCATCGTAAACTTCAGGAATTTCTTGCTCCATCAAGCGTTTAATCATCTGTGGATGACTACGACTTACGAAAACATTCACCCCTCGTGGATTATCTTCAACCTTTTCCACATACACTTCGATACGATCATGGGAGGCAAAAACTTCACCTGGGATTTGATCCTTACGAGACATTTGTGCCTCAATGCTTCCAAGGTTGATGTAGATAAAGCGGGCATCAAAACGCTCGACGGTACCACTCATTAGTTCATTTTCGTGTTCTTTATAAGTGTTGTAAGTAATCAAGCGTGTTTGCTTACGCATTTTCTCCATGATGGTTTGTTTAGCCGATTGGGCAGCTACCCGTCCAAACTCCGTTGGAGATTCTTCAAATTTGATTTTATCTCCAAGTTCATAAGCTGCATTAATGCCCAAGGCATCTTTCAAGCTGATTTCCAAGCGGCTATCAAATACTTCATCTACAACTTCACGAACCGTGTAAACGTGGAAATCTGCTTTCTTCTCATCAAACTCAATAAGGGCACTATCAGCTTGTCCGTAACGACGACGATAGGCAGCACGAAGAGACTCAATGACTGCATCAATGATATCTTCTTTTTTGATCCCCTTATCTTCCTCAAGGATGCGGAAAGCTTCCTTCATTTCTTTACTCATGCTTCACTTGCTTTTGGTTCCCCAAAAGCTCCTTTCTGTTATAACTAAAATTTCACGGCCAAGCGGGCTTTGGAAACCAACTTGTAGGGAATTTCCACTTGCTTCTTCCGCGTTTTATCCATGTACTCCAATTGCAGCGTCTCGCCATCAAAGGATAGGAGATCTCCTTCAATTTGTTTTTTCTTATCAACCGCTTGATAAAGACTCACATGGATGTAGGAACCAACGGCTGCTTCCATGGCTGTAGCTGTTTTTAATGGTCGTTCCAAACCAGGACTGGACACCTCCAAGAAATAATTTTCAGGGAAAGGGTCTGGCTGGATGGTATCCAAAAGTGGACTAATCAAGTCCGTCAAATCAGCCGTATCCTCAACAGTGATACCACCAGGCTTGTCCACAAAGACACTCAAGACCATATCACCACCCAATTTAGCATACTCAATGTCTACCAGTTCATAGGGCTGAGGAATCTGTCCCTCTAACACCTGGGACACCTGTTCAACAATCGTTGCGATAAGAACACCTCCTTTTTGCTATAAACAAGAGGCGAAGATTTCTCTTCGCCCCTCCTTCATTTTTTCATTCTGTTTAAATTATACCATAGAAATCCTCAAAAGCAAGATTTTAATAATCGAAAGAACAGTTTAATCTGGAAAATGCGCTTCCAAGCGGTAGATAACTTGCCCTTTACTTGAAAACTTCTCTTCATATTCTGTACGGACATTGCCTTCGATTTCACTTGCGTGGAGATCTAACCAAACGCCATCCAAAATCATTCCATATTGAGACATCGAAACCAAGGAATATTCAAACAAACCTCGATTATCCGTCTTGAAGTGAATTTCTCCTTGGCTAGGCAAAATTTCCTGGTAAGTTTCCAAGAAAGACTTGTAGGTTAAACGCCGCTTTTCATGACGTTTTTTAGGCCAAGGATCCGAAAAATTCAAGTAAAGTCGTTGAATTTCCCCTAACTCGAAATAGTTAGTTAAGGAATCCCCATCTACCCATAGCAGGCGAATATTCGGAACATCTGTGAGCAAGACCTTATCCAAGGCGTAACTCAAAACAGACTTCTGAATATCAATTCCAATAAAATTGATGTCTGGATGATTCTTAGCCATCCCAGAGATAAACTGTCCCTTACCAGAGCCAACTTCAACGTAAATCGGATTGCTATTGCCAAAAATTTCCTGCCAGTGGCCTTTGGCACTTTCTGGATCCAAAACCACATATTCTGGATGTGCTTCTAGAAGCTCGGTGGCTCCTTTTCGATTGCGAACTCTCATAATCCCTTTCCAAAACGTGTCCGGAAATTTCGCAAAGCATAAATTTCTCGGTTCACATTATCAATATCATCATTAGCATAGTACTTACCGATCTGGTTCAAGTAAGAATACTGAGCATACCAATACAGCTTATTCAACACTTTCTCATTGTAGCGATAGCCATAGTAAACCAACCATTCCTGCCAACGTGACTCCGGAATATAGTGACTCAAGATATGCGCCACATCAAACATCCGATCCGTCAAACGAACAGAATCCCAGTCTACCAGATAAATCAAACCACTTTCCGTCTCAATCCAGTTACTGTGACGAACATCTCCATGAACAATCGTCGCATAATCTTCTCGGAACCCAGGAGCCGATTGACGTAGACCATCAATCACTTCCTGAAGAAATTGATTGCGACGAAGATTGGAATGAACAGACTCCCGCCAAGAATTGAGCAAATCAATTGGAGTTTCCAACTGCTTCCCTAAACTCGTTAATTGAACCATCAAATGACGGGAACGATGCAGCCGGCTCAAAATATTAATAATCTGCTTTTTACCCATTTCTCCAGGAGTTAGAATCTTTCCGTTTAACCACTGTTGCCCTGTCATCACCTGACCGTCGGGCATCCGGCGACTCCACAAAAGTTGGGGCGCAATCTGCTCCTTGGCCAAGCCAGCTAGAATCGGGCTGGTATTCATTTTTACAAAAATTTCACGTCCATCTGGATAAGTGCCCTTATAGGCATTCCCACTTTTACCCGCTAACGGGCTCAAGGATAACTCTTGATCAGTCCCTTCCATTATTCCCTCCTTGAAAAAATCTTCTTCATTCTACTAATTTTATACAGCTTCGTCAACCAATCTTCTTAGTTTATAAGGAATATAAAATCTAAAAAGCACGCCCATCGCAAATAAGAAAATACCTGCTTCCAAAAAGGCCCCACGTACGCCCAAGACCACTAACGCCTGAATCAAACTGATAAACCCTAACTGATCTAACAGACGTCTGAGCCCCGCCACCTTGGCCTGACTTCCCCTTGGAAACAATCCCGTCATTACTTGCCCATCCTGACTCCTAAAAAGAGCCAATAACTGGAAAAACAACAGATAATACGCCACAAAAGCCAGACCAGCCGCTAACCAAACATGCGGCAGCAAGATGAGGGCTAACAAAGCTAAACACTGAAGTCGTACCCAAAGCCCATAGTAAGGCCCTTTACGTAAGAAAGAACGCAAAAACAGACTATACCAAGGATTCGACTGCCCCCGCTCCAGAATGGGGAGAACAGGATTCCAATAAGCCCGCATCCGCACGCGCTCTTCAATTCCTTTCACCTGGGTGAAAAGGGAGAAAAAACGTAGAATTCCTTGCGTTCGACCTTGCTCTTCTGCAATCCAAAAATTCCAATCTACAGGCCCGTCTTGACCTAATCCCCGATAACGATACCTCAAAACTCCGAATTGTAGAGCAGCTAAAAGAAGTACATAAGCCATCACAGGAATCCAGCTGTTAAAAATCACCAGCCACAAGGGAAGAACCAGGGTAAAAGTAAGCAAAGCACGAATAAGTTGCAGTCCAAGCGTTCGACGAAAAGCCACTAATAAAACCGCTTGAACATCAGCTTCCTGAACCAACAGGAAAAATTCATCACCTCGCCGCAAATAGCTAGCCATCCGCCCAGGCCAAAAACACACAATTGAGACCAATGGTAGGAGCCAGATTAAAATCCCTCGATAAGGTGCTGGATCCACTAAAATTGCTCGATACTGGGTCAACACTAAACCCAAAAAAAGAAAGCAAAAAAGAACAAAATGATCATTCAGCACATAGCGAAGATAGCCCGTGATTTCCTTGTGGAAGGCTTGCCGTCTTCGCTTAAACAAATCATGCATGCTGGTCCTCCTGCGTCACTCGTAGATAAATGTCATGAAGGCTTTGACCGGGCAGTTGGAATTGTTCCTGGATATCTGGCAAACTCCCCTCTGCCAGAACTTGACCTTGATGGAGAAGGATATAGCGATCACAAACCCTTTCGGCAGTATCCAAGACATGGGTAGACATTAAAACACCCTTTCCTTTTTTTCTTTCCTCCAGAAGAAATTGCAATAAATCCTCAATAGCTAAGGGATCTAATCCTAAAAAAGGTTCATCCACAATATACAAATCGGGATCCACTAAAATGGCACACAAAATCATGACCTTCTGTTTCATCCCCTTGGAAAATTCCGCCGGTAGCCAATCTAGCTTTTGATCCAAGCGGAATCGCTGGAGATAGGGAGCTAGACGTTCGAGAGCTTGGTCTAAATCTTTTTCATAGGCCATGGCTACAATTTCTAAATGCTCCCGCAGAGTCAATTCATCATAGAGCATTGGTGTTTCTGGTATATAACCAATCTTCTTCCGGTAAGTCACGGCATCTTCTTGAAGTTTTTGCCCATCCAAGAGGATTTCACCCTTATAGGGATGAAGAAAACCGATAATTTCCTTAATCGTCGTCGACTTCCCAGCCCCATTTAATCCAATCAATCCTACAATTTCATGTTTTTTAACGGAGAAACTAATCTCTTTCAACACAGGTAGGTTGAAATATCCCCCCGTAACCTGATTCACTTCTAACATAAATCCTCCATTTTTGCTATACTAAGAGAAAGCGAGCACAGGTCGCCTCTGGCGGTCATCGTCAACCGCTTTCCTATTGAAATTCAATCAATTCCATTATAACAAATGGAAGGAACTTAAGGAGGAAAATATGGATTGTCTTTTCTGTAAAATTGTTGCGGGAGAAATCCCAGCTAGTAAAGTCTATGAAGACGAGCACATCCTAGCTTTTTTGGACATTTCCCAAACAACCCCGGGCCATACCTTGGTGATCCCCAAAAAGCATTATCGGAACATTCTTGATTTAGAACCCCAAGTCGCTAAAGATCTTTTCGGACAAGTTCCGGCCTTAGCCCGTCGTCTAAAAAAAGCTGTTGGAGCTCAAGGAATCAATGTCCTCAATAACAGTGAAGAAGCAGCTGGACAAACTGTTTTCCATACCCATGTCCACTTACTTCCCCGCTTTGAAGCAGGAGATGGCCTCGCTATCCAATTCCAAACTCAGGAACCTGACTTTGCCCACTTGGCACAACTAGCCCAGAAAATCCAAGAAACTCAGGAGGAAGCTTAAATGAGTTTGCTATCAACCATTCTATTTTTAAGTGCTGCCAAATCTTCCTACGAACTTGTACTGAACCGTAAAGAGATTTTCAGTAATGCCAAAGAGGCTGCCGTTGAAACCAAGCGAGTCAACGCCCTACAAGCACAACTGAAAGACCAACTGAAAACCCTCCAAAAAGAAGCCGAAAAAATTGCACCCCTAGCCCATGACCTCGCCTATAAAACACAAGCTTTTAGTCAAGAAGCTCAGGCACGAGCAGAACAAATTCAAGCTCAAATGGAACAAGCTCAAGAGCGTGTCAAGCAAGTCAAAGATCAAACAAATCAGAAGTAACCCTAGTAAGCCCCCGCGATTGTTAACGCAGGGGTTCTCCTATTTATCCTCAAAAAACTCTAAACACAAATCTTCATTTGCCACTTACAATCGTTCAATGTTTGAAAATATTGTCAAAGTTATTCCAGAAAGGCCCCTATGTCCCTCCTTCAACGTACCTTAAAACTTACTCTCGCCACCTGCTCAGCGGCTTTCTTAGCCAGTTTTCTAGGGGCTAATTATGCCATCACAGCTGGTATTATTGCCATTCTCAGTGTTTCAGACACTCGGCGACGAACCTTTACCTTAGCCTATCAAAGACTATTATCAGCGCTCCTAGCTCTAGCACTAGGTAGTTTCGTCTTCTTGATACTAGGCTTTCATCTCTGGTCCCTAGCCCCCTTCCTACTCCTCTATGTCCCCTTGGCCTATCACTTCCAGCTGGAAATCGGGATTACCCCTAGTACCGTTTTAGTAACCCACCTTCTTTTAGAAGAAAGCGTCGCCCTCTCCTTCCTTGCCAACGAAGTTCTGATCTTCCTAATTGGAACCCTCAGTGCCCTCCTAGTCATTCTCTATATGCCCGGGCGACAAAAAGAATTGGAGACTTACCACATCCAAGTAGAGAATTTATTAAAAGGCATTCTCAAACGCTTCGTTTTTTTCCTGCGACAAGGAGATGGACGTAACGATGCCAAACTGGTCAAAGAATTAGACCTCGAACTCCGTCAGGCCCTAGAAGTTGCTTATTTAGACTACTCCGACCAACTCCTTCAAAAAGATAGCTACCATGTTGACTATTTTGAAATGCGCCAAGCCCAAAACTACATCCTCAAGGATATGGCCCAAACCATCAATAACTACCAACTCTCCTCAGAAGAAAGCCACATTCTAGCAGAACTCTTTCAACATGTGGCTGATCAACTCAGCCAACTCAATCCCGCCGAGACCCTTATGGAAGAAATTCAAACCTACCTCGAAACCTTCCGCAAACGCCCGCTCCCCCAGACACGCCAAGAATTTGAAACCCGCGCCATCCTCTTACAACTCCTCAAAGATCTCAAACAATTTGTCCAATTAAAAGTTGACTTTGCTAGCCATTATCGCGATCAAATCAATGAATAAACTGGTTTAAGGAAAAATAATGAAAAAACTTGCTCTGATAATAGGAATAAGTAGCCTCCTATTTCTCATGATTCGTACTTACTACACCATTAAAAAAAATCTAATCTTTTATTCCGTTTATTATGCCCAAAATTTAGAACATGATCCTAGCTACAATCCTACCATGGCAATGATTATCGATAATTTAGATTATATTTCAAGACCTGAAAACGATTTAATTAAATATGATTTTGATGGTCATAATACTGTTTATAACTTAAAATATAATATCCGTTTAACAGGCTCTATTGAAGAGTATATGCTTTTCCACGTAAGAGATATCTATTACTTTACAGGAAAAGGAGAATTTTTAGAATTCAGAGTACTAGCTAGTGACACTAGCCTTTCTGATAATTCCAAGGAAAGGAGGGAAGAAGGGGAAAAATTTGTCAATGAACTTCTACAGTCTATTATTGATATTCAACCTAGCCCTCCACAAGGACAAAATCTTCAGTGGCTTTTCAACATCACCTATGGCAAAAGATTCCAATAAAAAAGAAATTTTACAGAAAATCGAGAGAATTCTAGCACCTGCAACCAAGGATCTTATTAAGGCTCAAAAAACACCCTTTATTAACCTTCAGAAACTATTTAACCAGTTAATAATGAGCAAGTATCGATCCAAATAGGAGGTCTAAAATCAACAAAAATCATCACACCCCTCTGTGGAATAGTGCTATTTCACTCTTAGTATTCAATCCAAACTTCCTACTCCATAGGAAAATAAAAGAGAGCAACTTCAACTTAGAATTGCTCTCTTTTATTGTTTCAAACTAGGCTCTCCCAGCTTCATAGCTATTCAGGTGCAGATTGAGGCTCGACACTTTCAGATGCCGCCCCTCCTCCATTTAACTCATCTAGGGTAACTGCATTGGTTTTCAGTTTTTTGAGGCTATCTAGGCCAAGTGAGGTGCGCAATATATTTTGCATTTCTAAAATATGGCCTGTTTCTACAATCTGGTAGCTTCCACCATCTGGAAGAGTTGCATCTTCTCCCCGCAGTTGCTCTTGGTGAATATTTCGGAAGGCATCTTGGTAAACCAAGAGTTTCGGAATACTATTGGATGAGAGATCAATACTCGTCTGCATATTATTGCTGACAGCACCTAGGATTTCTTTATAGTGACTGACACTATTTAAACTAAGAACTTTTTGCACAACCTTTTGAATAACTTCTCGCTGGCGTTGTTGACGACCATAGTCTCCCTCCGGATCTTGGTAACGCATCCGGGCATAGACTAGGGCTTGATCGCCATTAATATGCTGTTTTCCTGGTTTAATGGTTGCAGTATATTCAGGTTCTTGCTCCTCAATGGAGATTGGGAAGTCAAAAGTATTATTGACCTCAATACCGCCAACCGCATCCACCAACTCAACCAATCCCTGCATATTAATCATGACATAGTGATCAATGCTAATATTCATCAAGGATTCAATCGTCGGAATCGCCAATTCAGCACCACCCATGGCATAAGCGGCATTCAGTTTAGCTTCCGTCACCTCACCTTTTTGTGAAATCTTGGTCAAGATATCCCGCTCTAAACTCATCATCGTGGTTTCTTTGGTGTCCGGATTAACGGTCACCAACAGCATGGTATCACTATTTCCTTCCCAAGGATCTGACCGTGAGCCACTCCCGGTATCTACTCCCATTAGGAGCATGGTCATGGGCTCTGCTTTTTCAATAACATCCGATTGACGACCAAAATTCTGAAAGGTTTTAGCTAACTGACCTGTGGATTGGAAGTAAATCGTACCTGCATAAGTTCCCAAACCAATCAGGGTCACTAAAAGAAAGGTTAAAAATAATTTTAAATTCTGTTTAAACATGATGTTACCTATCTAATACAAGTCCCATATAGAGGACTGTTTCATAGCTTCCATCCCAAAGTTGGATGGCTTCTTCCTGCCGACCTTCATAGGAAAAGCCAAATTTCTCATACAAAGCTCTGGCAGCTTGGTTTCTTTCTTGAACATTCAAAGATAAACGGCGAATAGATGGCGTTTCTGCCAACCAGTCTAGGAGCAGTTCAAAAAGCATCGTCCCGATACCATGACCCCAATAAGCCTGTCCTACAGCCACAAAGACCTCTCCCACATGACTCAAACGAGGATTGGAATCGATTGACACATTCAAAAGACCAATCACTTGATTGTCTAAACGAGCTAGTAAGAACAGACGTGATGGATGGTTAGCACTAGACTCCAAATAATCAGCCAGCTGCTCCTGGGATAGATCAAGGCCACTAGGCTCCAAACTGGTGAGGTCACTCTCACCAGCGACTTGCTTAAAAAATGCTAATAAACTAGAAGCATCTGAGGCCTGAGCCTCCTCAATCACCAACTCTTGCTGCGGCATCCTTCCAAGCCTCCATCAATTCTTGACTACGCTGGCCAACTGCTGCCAACTCCAGACGACGTCCTTCCCCCTCATGATAAAGAGTCACATGAAGGTAATCATCTGGAAGAGCGTCCTCCAACAACTCTCCCCATTCAATAACAGTAATCCCTTCCCCAAACAGAAACGCATCCAAGTCAATCGAATCCGGATCACCATCAATCCGATAGACATCCAAGTGATAAAGTGGCAACCGCCCCTCATATTCACGAACAATCGTATAAGTTGGACTTTTGATCATTTGATCAATATCCAATCCTCGCGCTAAGCCCTTGGTAAAAGTCGTTTTTCCAGCTCCCAAATCTCCTGACAAAATCAAGACATCTCCTACATCCAGTAGGTGCCCTAGTTTCTCTCCCCAGGCTATCAGGGTTTCTTCATTTTGAATTATCATTCCACCATTATACCAAATTCCCCTCTTACTTCCTACTTTTTATCCAATCATCAGCAAGTAAAAAGAGGCACATGCCTTGAAGGGCCGCAAATCCTAAGACAAAAATAATGTATTCCCAGCTAAAGATATCCAAAAAAGTCTGAAGCACAAGTCTCGGACGCGTAAAGACATCCCATGAATTCAACCGGGGATAACGACCTACTGTAATAGCCAAACTCGAGAGAAAAGATAAGATTGAGGTAGCAAAAATCTCTTGCCATAGCTTCCATGAAAAGTGTGAGCGCACCAAGCGCCAACTTTCAACCCCACACAATACTCCGAAAAATATAGCAAAGACAAAGCCAAAAAAGAGCTTCTGATTGGCCCTATTGTAGAGAACATCCCCTACCCAATGCATGTGTATCAAATCAGTGACCATATAGAAAGTATTTGGAAAAAAGAGTAACCATAAAAGCCAAGCTCCCCATCGCAAGATACGATTCTGTGTCACCTTAGAGAGAAGAGCAAAGTCTAGAGCCGTCAAAGCTAAAAACATATTCCAAGTTAAATTGGGACCTTGTTGGGTCGCTCCAATCAAGGCTAGTACTGCAAAAATCGCAATAAAAGCAGATTGATAGACAATAAAAATTCGTTTATACATCGTAACTCCTTTTTTATTTGTATCAGTTTACCATGAAAAGTTTAAAATTTGCTATACTAGGTAAAAGCAAAAAAACTGGAGCATGTATGGAAACTCATAAAATTATTGCCCTCGACCTCGATGGGACCCTCTTAAACAATCAACAACAAATTTCCTCTAAAAGTCAAGAAGTCCTCAGCAAGATTCAAGCGCAGGGGCATAAAATTGTTATCACAACTGGTCGTCCCTACCGCTCAGCTCTCCCCTACTACCAACAGCTAGGGCTAGAGACCCCTTTGATTTCTTTCAATGGTGCTTTAACCGTTCTCCCTGGAAAAGAGTGGGACCACGAACGGGAATACACCATTGATAAAGAATATTTGGTTGACCTCGTTCAACGACAAGATGAGGTCCAAGCAGACTTCATTGTAAGTGAATACCGAAAAAAATTCTTTATTCACCAACAAGACCCTCATAGCTTTGACCCCCAACTTTTAGGGGTGGATAAAATCACAACCCAGCACCAACTGATTCTACAAAAAATCAACAAAAATCCAAATGCCATCCTCTTTCAAACCCGTTTTCAAGATAGTGAAAGCCTAGCTCAAGACTTGATGACTTACTACCAAGGTGAAATGAATGTTAGTTCCTGGGGCGGCCCCTACAATATTTTAGAATGTACCCCTAAAGGCATTCACAAAGCAAATGCCCTCAAACATCTCTTGACTGTCTATCAAAAGCAGCCCTCTGATTTAATTGCTTTTGGAGACCAACTCAATGACAAAGAGATGTTGGCCTATGCCGGATCCGGTTACGCCATGCAAAATGCCAACCCTAAGCTCCTAGACTACGCTGACCAACAAATCCCATGGACCAATCAAGAAGACGGAGTTGCCCAAAAATTACTACAACTCTTCCTATAAAGAAATAACCAAGCTCCAGAAAGCAGTCCAAGATTTCATTCTAATTTTGAACTGCTTTCTTTTTTGACAGCTTCTATGTAAACGCTTGCAACTATAAAACCATTGTGATATACTAAACATATGAGAAAGGGAACTATCCCTAAGAATAAGGAGGCTCATATGAAAGCAGTTGTTGTTAATGCAGAAGGAACTGGTGTAGAAGTTGTTGAAAAAGAATTTCGTCCTATTGAAGCTGGTGAAGCTCTCGTAGAAATTGAATACTGTGGAGTCTGCCACACCGATTTACACGTTGCACATGGTGATTTTGGAAAAGTTCCAGGTCGTGTCCTAGGTCATGAAGGTATCGGACTTGTTAAAGAAGTAGCTCCCGATGTAAGCAGTCTCAAAGTCGGAGACCGTGTCAGCGTTGCTTGGTTCTTCCAGGGATGTGGAACCTGTGAATACTGTACAACCGGTCGTGAAACTCTCTGCCGTGACGTTAAAAATGCTGGCTACTCTGTTGACGGAGGCATGGCTAAACAATGTATCGTAACTGCAGACTATGCTGTGAAAGTTCCTGAAAATCTTGATCCAGCTCAAGCTTCTTCTATCACCTGTGCTGGGGTAACCACCTATAAAGCCATCAAAGAAGCAAATGTTCAGCCTGGTCAATGGGTTGTCGTTTACGGTGCTGGTGGTCTTGGGAACCTTGCTATCCAATATGCTAAAAAAGTTTTCAATGCTCATGTTATTGCCGTCGATATTAATCAAGATAAATTAGATTTGGCCCTAGAAGCAGGAGCCGATATTAGCCTCAATGGCCTAGAAGTTGAAGATGTTCCTGGAAAAATCATGGAAATTACTGGTCTTGGAGCCCATGCTGCAGTCGTAACAGCAGTATCAAAAGTTGCCTTTAACCAAGCTGTCGATTCCCTTCGGGCTGCAGGTGTTCTTGTGGCCGTTGGACTACCATCTGAATATATGGATCTCAGTATCGTAAAACTCGTTTTAGATGGTATTAAAGTTGTAGGCTCTCTTGTTGGAACTCGTAAAGATTTGGAAGAAGCCTTCCAATTTGGAGCTGAGGGACTCGTAGTACCAGTTGTACAACTACGTCCAGTAGAAGAGGCACCAGCTGTCTTTGATGAAATGGAAGCGGGTACAATTCAAGGCCGTATGGTACTAGACTTTAAAAACGCTTAATCTTTTCCAAAATAGGGAACGCTGAATGCGTTCCCTATTTTTTGTGGTTTTTTCACTTGTATGGGAATTTTTGAAAGCACTTGACATTTTTTTGAAATCGCTTTACAATGAGATAGCTTAAAAATTTCTTAAGAATTTAAGTCGCAAATATTTTTTAGGAGGAGACCAATAATGAGTATTGGAATCATTATTGCCAGCCACGGTGAATTTGCTGCCGGCATTCATCAATCTGGATCTATGATCTTTGGTGATCAGGAAAAAGTCCAGGTTGTGACCTTTATGCCGAGTGAAGGACCAGACGACTTGTATGCCAAGTTCAATGACGCTGTAGCTGCTTTTGATGCTGAGGACGAAGTGCTTGTCCTGGCTGACCTTTGGAGTGGATCACCCTTCAACCAAGCTAGTCGTGTCATGGGAGAAAATCCCGACCGCAAGTTCGCTATTATCACTGGTTTGAACTTACCGATGTTAATTCAAGCCTACACAGAACGAATGATGGATGCATCGGCTGGTGTTGAAGCTGTCGCAGCCAACATCATTAAAGAGGCAAAAGAAGGGATTAAGGCTCTACCTGAGGAACTAAACCCTGCTGAAGAAGCAAAAGCTACAGTAGAAGGCCCTACTGTTCAAGCAGCTATCCCTGAAGGAACTGTTATTGGAGATGGGCAGTTGAAGATCAATTTAGCTCGGATCGACACCCGCTTGCTTCATGGTCAAGTGGCCACTGGATGGACCCCTGACTCAAAAGCTGATCGTATCATCGTAGCATCGGATTCAGTTTCTCAGGATGAGCTTCGCAAAGAGTTAATCAAGCAAGCAGCACCTGGTAATGTTAAAGCCAATGTTGTTCCTATTCAAAAATTGATTGATGTCTCAAAAGATCCTCGGTTTGGAAATACCCATGCCCTTGTCCTATTTGAAACACCTCAAGATGCTCTTCGGGCCATTGAAGGAGGCGTGCCTATCAAGACCTTAAATGTTGGTTCCATGGCACACTCAACTGGTAAAACAATGGTTAACAATGTTCTCTCCATGGATAAAGAAGACGTTGCGACCTTTGAAAAATTGCGTGACCTTGGCGTTGAATTTGACGTCAGAAAGGTTCCGAATGATTCTAAAAAAGACTTGTTTGACCTCATCTCTAAGGCCAACATTCACGAATAATAGAAAGGACATAAAACATGTCATTGATTTCTGCAATTTTGGTTGTCCTTGTTGCCTTCCTAGCTGGACTTGAAGGTATCTTGGATCAATTCCAATTCCATCAACCACTCGTTGCTTGTACTCTTATCGGTCTTGTTACAGGCAATCTTACAGCCGGTATTATGCTCGGTGGTTCTCTACAAATGATTGCCCTTGGTTGGGCTAATATCGGAGCTGCAGTTGCACCAGATGCTGCTCTTGCCTCTGTAGCAGCTGCCATTATCCTTGTTCTAGGAGGCGATACTTCTCCCCGTGGTATCGCCGTTGCCCAAGCCGTTGCTATTCCCCTAGCCGTTGCAGGTCTATTCCTAACCATGTTAGTACGGACTGCTTCTGTTGGTTTGGTCCATGGAGCAGATGCCGCTGCTAAAGAAGGAAATATCTCCAAAATGGAGCGTTACCACTATATTGCCCTTCTTCTTCAAGGACTACGGATTGCTATTCCTGCTGCCCTCCTTCTTGCTATCCCAACAAGTGCAGTACAATCAGCTCTTGAAGCCATGCCTGCTTGGTTATCAGAAGGAATGGCAATCGGAGGTGGTATGGTTGTCGCTGTTGGTTACGCTATGGTTATCAATATGATGGCTACTCGTGAAGTATGGCCATTCTTTGCAATCGGTTTTGCTCTTGCCGCTGTTTCTGATTTGACCTTGATTGCTCTCGGTGCTATTGGGGTTGCTCTTGCCTTTATCTATCTAAACCTATCCAAACAGGGAGGTTCAGGTAATGGTACTGCTACAGCCACTTCTACTGACCCTATCGGGGACATTCTTGAAGACTACTAAGAAAGGGGACATACAACATGACTGAAAAGATTCAATTAAGTAAAAATGATCGTCAGAAGGTGTGGTTGCGCTCCACTTTCTTGCAAGGTTCTTGGAACTACGAGCGGATGCAAAACTTAGGTTGGGCTTACTCAATGATCCCAGCTATCAAGCGTCTCTATACAACCAAAGAAGATCGTGCAGCTGCGCTTGAGCGTCACATGGAGTTCTTCAACACACATCCTTATGTAGCCTCTCCAATCCTTGGAGTTACATTGGCTTTGGAAGAAGAACGTTCTCATGGAGCAGCGATTGACGATGCCGCAATCCAAGGGGTTAAAATCGGAATGATGGGACCTTTGGCTGGTATCGGAGATCCTGTCTTCTGGTTTACTGTTCGGCCAATCCTTGGAGCATTGGGAGCTTCCCTTGCTCTCTCTGGCAATATTATGGGACCAATCCTATTCTTCCTACTTTGGAATTTAATCCGTATGGCCTTCCAATGGTACACACAAGAATTGGGTTACCGTGCCGGATCTGAAATCACAAAAAATATGTCTGGTGGTATTCTTCAGGACATTACCAAAGGTGCTTCCATCCTTGGAATGTTCATCCTAGCCGTTCTCGTTCAACGCTGGGTATCTATTAAATTCGCCTTTACTGTCTCTGAAGTACAACTAGATGAAAAAGCTTACATCCATTGGGATAAATTACCTAATGGCTGGGAAGGAATTCAAGAAGCCTTCGCTCAAGTTGGAGCAGGTCTTTCCCAATCCCCAACGAAGGTAACAACCTTCCAAGAAAACTTGGATAGCTTAATTCCTGGATTGATGGGACTTCTTCTTACCTTCCTTTGCATGTGGTTGTTGAAAAAGAAAGTTTCACCAATTACCATCATCTTGGCACTCTTTGTTGTCGGAATCCTTGCTCACTTAGCAGGTATCATGTAAATATAATTGAGGCTAGGAATCTATCCTAGCCTCTCTTTTCATCAAAGGAGTAGACATGGTTCAATCTCTCAATACACAAGTTGAGCTCAAAGCTCGTGGCCAATCCTATATTGGTATTGGTGGCCAAGTCGGAAACTTTTTAGTAGGCGATAAAGCTCTTGAATTTTATAGTGACCGCAATGTCCAGGATTTTATTCAAATGCCTTGGGAAAATATCCAAAGTATTGGTGCTAATGTTAGTCGTGGTAAGGTTAGCCGGCATTTTGAAGTCAATACAGATTTAGGAAATTTCAGATTCTCTTCTCCAGACTCCGGTCGAATTCTCAAAATCGCTCGTCAACACATCGGGGATGAGAAAGTCCTTCGCCTACCTACCTTGGTCCAACTGACCTGGAAAAAAATTCAGCAAGCGCTTGCCAAAAAAGGCTAGTTTGGATATAATGAAACAAACGGACAAGTACTCTTATATTCTTCTTTTAGAGAGTCTGCGGTTGCTGCAAGCAGATAGAAGAGAAAGACGAAATTCTACCGTTGAATTTTTTAAATAAGTAATCAAGGCACACGATGTGAAGTTGGATGGAACCGCGTTTCGACGCTCCAACACAAGCATTCGTGTGTTTTTTCATTAAAAGGAGGTTTCTATGTTAGATTTGAAACAAATTCGCAACGATTTTGCTGCAACCCAAGTAAAGTTGGCTACACGTGGAGTCGACGCTACTATCCTAGACAAAATGAAGGAATTAGACGAACAACGTCGAGAGCTTCTAGTCCAAGTTGAAGAAGAAAAAGCTAAACGGAATACCGTTTCCGCTGAAATAGCACAGGCTAAACGCAACAAAGAAAATGCCGATGACAAGATTGCAGCCATGCAAGCTTTATCTGCTGAAATTAAAGAGTTGGATGCACACCTAACAACCATTGACCAACAACTTCAAGATATTCTCGTAACCCTTCCTAACCTTCCTCATGATACAGTACCAGTTGGAGAAGATGAGGAAGATAATGTGGAAATTCGTCGCTGGGGTCAAGCACCTACATTTGACTTTGAACCTAAAGCTCACTGGGACCTAGGGGAAGATCTCGGCATTTTAGACTGGGAACGTGGCGGTAAGGTGACTGGAGCTCGTTTCCTATTCTATAAAGGACTAGGAGCTCGTCTTGAACGTGCACTCTACAACTTTATGTTAGATGAGCACTTAGCAGAAGGCTACACTGAAGTCATCCCTCCGTATATGGTCAATCACGATTCTATGTTTGGAACTGGGCAATATCCAAAATTCAAAGAAGATACCTTTGAATTAGCAGATACCAACTATGTATTAATCCCAACTGCTGAAGTCCCACTCACGAACTACTACCGTGGTGAAATCTTGGAAGCTAAAGAGCTACCAATCTACTTCACAGCCATGAGTCCATCCTTCCGTTCTGAAGCAGGTTCAGCAGGACGTGACACCCGTGGTTTAATCCGCCTACACCAGTTCCATAAGGTCGAAATGGTCAAATTCGCCAAACCAGAAGAGTCTTACGAAGAATTGGAAAAAATGACTCAAAACGCAGAGTCTATTTTGCAAAAACTAGGTCTAGCCTATCGTGTTTTAGCCCTCTCAACTGGTGACATGGGCTTCTCAGCTGCTAAAACCTATGACTTGGAAGTGTGGATTCCAGCTCAAAATACTTATCGTGAAATCTCCAGCTGCTCCAACACTGAAGACTTCCAAGCACGTCGAGCTCAAATCCGTTACCGGGATGAAGCAGATGGCAAGGTTAAACACGTCCACACCCTAAATGGATCAGGACTAGCAGTTGGCCGGACTGTCGCAGCTATCTTGGAAAACTATCAAAATGCAGATGGTTCTGTCACCATTCCTGAGGTACTCCGTCCTTATATGGGTGGCATCGAAAAAATCGTAGCTCCCTAACAGACCTTAAAAGGTGAGCCCTAATCCCAGCTCCATTAGAATCTGTCCTCCTTCCTTCCCCATGAAGAAAAGCCTTTCTCCAAAGGGATACTATTAGGTTGCGATTCTAGCGGTCTCACTTTTAAAATCCTCTATGACTTTTTGGACAGCCATAGAGGATTTTTTTCTCCATAAACGCTCCTCTTGTCCTTGTAGACTGTTTTAAGCTCATTTGTATGAAGTAGTGGCCTAACTTTGGTATAATGATAGCAATTGAAAAATAGTAAGGATGAATTATGAAACTCATTTCATGGAATATTGATTCGTTAAATGCAGCTCTAACCAGCGATTCCGCCAGAGCCCAATTGTCACAAGCAGTTTTACAAACCTTGGTTTCTGAAGATGCAGACATTATTGCGATTCAAGAAACAAAGCTCTCTGCCAAAGGCCCTACCAAAAAACATCTGGAAATTTTAGCAGATCTTTTCCCAGACTATGAAAACACTTGGCGCTCTTCTGTTGAACCAGCTCGCAAGGGATACGCTGGAACCATGTTTCTCTACAAAAAAGAACTGGAGCCTGTGATCACTTACCCTGAAATCGGAGCTCCTTCGACTATGGACTTGGAAGGCCGAATCATTACTCTCGAATTCCCTGAGTTCTATGTCACTCAAGTCTACACCCCTAATGCCGGAGATGGTCTCAAACGCTTAGCAGAACGCCAAGTATGGGATGCCTGCTACGCAGATTATCTTGCAGGCCTCGATCAGAATAAGCCCGTACTAGCAACTGGCGACTACAATGTAGCCCATAACGAAATTGACTTGGCCAATCCTGCCTCTAATCGCCGTTCTCCAGGCTTTACAGATGAAGAACGCCAAGGCTTTACCAATCTCTTAGACAAGGGCTTCACCGACACCTTCCGGCATCTCCACGGTATGATTCCAGACCACTATACTTGGTGGGCACAACGCAGCCGGACTAGTAAAATCAATAACACTGGCTGGAGAATTGATTACTGGTTGATCAGCAATCGTTGGGCTGATAAGGTACAAGAATCTCGTATGATTGACTCCGGCGCAAGACAAGACCACACCCCTATTCTGCTAAACATTGATTTGTAATAAAAAACCACGAGTCTTAAAACTCGTGGTTTTTTAATCTCATAGCCAATCCCGCAAGACTGGCAAACGATGCTCCTATTTTTTATAAGAACACACGCCCTTTTATCTGATATCTGCTGCTGTTACCTGTAATTCCATAGGCTAAATTTGCTAGATAAGAAATAACTGATTTAAGCATTGAGACCGCTATAGTAAATACAAATCGTTCAATCTTCTCACGTCTTGGAGAGTCCGGCCATAACACCCTTGTAGTAAGCACTAGATGAAATAGGCTTTTCCTGGATCTTATTCTCGTCTCATTCTTGCCAAGTTTAAGCTAGGGCTATGGTCTTTGAGCGCAAAAGATTCCAATTGGTTTACCTGAGCTCGAAGTTTATTGGCCTCACTACTTGTTAGAAGACCTTCACGTTCGTAGTCAAAAATAGCCTTTCTTTCCAAGTAATAGGCATTGAGCATCTCTCTAGAATGGTAAGCCTGCTCGCGGAGCAAAATGCGATTCACAAAGCCTCCATCTCCGATAATGGCTGTCTCTCGAATCCGCCATTCTTGCACAAACTGGATCAAACTATCATGATAAACACCACGCAAATCCTCTAAAGCATCGACGATAATCTCTGTATTCTCCAGATACAAAAGAGCTAAATCATCGGCATCATCACGACTTAAGCGAGAACCTCCGCCACCTAGCCATTGACGACTGCTAGCACCAAAAGTCACAATTTCATGAAGTAAGAGCCGAGCGAGTCGGAAAACAACTAAAAAGATATAGGTTAGACTGGAAACGAGAGAACGATTAATCCGTCGTTCCATGCTCCTTAGGTAACGTTGATAAGCAAAATAAGCCTGCTCCGTTACACGTCCTTCTTCATAGGCCTGCTCCAAACCATCATTCTCAACACTCAAAATCAGAAGCATCAAGTCTGTCCACTCTTCTTGAATGCCCTTGCCTTCCTGAGCAATGGTTAACTGGACCAAGCGCTCATTATAGTTATCCAACACCATATAGAGTGTCGATTTAGCCCGAGTATGGTAGAGCTCCTTCTCCAATTGCTTCATAACATCTGTTAAAATCGCAATCTCAATCAGATTTTCAGTTTCTTCCTGACTTGGCTCTGCCAAGTATGGCAAAATCAGAAGTCCAATCAAAAAACTCAGAATAGTCACCCCTGCTACTAGAAACAGTAAAATAGGATAACTGGTTTTTAATTCGTTTGGCAAGAGCAGAATGGTCGCGATAGAGACCGTCCCTTTAACCCCAGAGAAAGCTAAGATTAAAAGATCTCGTCCATTTTCTTTTTCATCTTTATCAAAAACAAAAAAAGTATTATAAGCCCAAAGCATGATATAGCGAAGAGCAAAAAGCGCTAGGGTCAGTACTACACAAAGACCCATGACTAATAAATCATTGTAGAGTGGGCTCTTCAAAATGGGTTCAAAAAGAAAAACCATTTCGACTCCAAAGAGAAGAAAGACCGAACCATTCAACATAAAGGTGACAGCCTTCCAAACCACCTCCGTAGTCTCAGATACCTCGGCTTCCAAAGGATTAATCCGTCGGAAACGACTAGCCTTCAGAATACCAGCCACTACAACTGCGATAATTCCAGAAACATGAAATTCTTCCGCTAAAAAGAAAGTCAGCAGTGGCAAGGCTAGTTCCAACAAGAGCTCACCAGCTACATCCACAGCATGGAAGCGCATGAGTACATTGTGCAACCAACGATTCAGCAAGGCCGTAAAAATACCGACGACAAAGCCACCCAAGAGTTGAAGGAGTAAATTACCCCCCGCCTGAGTCCAGGAAAAGGCTCCTGTTGACCAAGCCAGTATGGCTGTCTGGAAAGCCACCAAGCCACTGGCATCATTGAGCAATCCTTCCCCCTTCAGAATATTAGTCGCCCGCTCACTAAAACGAAAACGTTGAGCCAAGGACGAGAAGGCAACCAAGTCAGTCGGTCCCAAAGCAGCCCCGACTGCAATACAAGCAGCTAGGGGTAGCATTGTCAACTGATGAGCAATCAGGCTCCCCAAGCCAAAGGTGGAGACAAAGATCACTGGAAAGATCAAAAATAGAATAATTTTCCAGTGCTTAAAAATACTTGGAATATCCGCTTCTTCTGCTTCCCGAAAAAGAAGGGGACCTATAATCAAAGCCAAGAAGAGCTCCGTATCAAACTCAAACTGTTCTTCCAATAAAAAATAACCAAGGATAATCCCCATCACAATCTGCAAAAAAGGAATCGGTAAGCGAGGAAAAACCTTATTAATCGCATTGGATAAGATAAGGAAAAGCAGGAACCCTAAAATGGTCAGCAATAATTTCATCTAGCTATTACCCCGACAAATTTTTTGGAAACGATTCTTTTCCTGATGAATCCGCTCTTGGGTTTTTTGCTCATCTTGGTGTTGAATTTTCTTAGAACATTTAGCCATTTCCAAATTCAACAATTTTTGGCGTTTGCGTCTAATTTTCCGAATCTGAGAAGTTTCCATCTCTACCAACTCCGGTCCCAGTTGACGATCACGATCCGTGCGATTACGCAAGCGTTCCATTCGTTCTTCAAAAAATGCTTTATCCATGTTTCTCTACTTTCTTTTCAATCATTATTAAAAAAGGAGGGCAATTTCGCTGATTTAAAGTCCGGTATTCCAAAACGGTATAGGTTTCTTGAGGTAGCTCTTGAACAAATTCTAGAAGAGCGTCTTTCTCCTCTGAGCCACCCGGATGGCCCCAGTAAACCATAATCGCAATCCGACCACCAGGGAGTAGGATATGACAAGCTACCTCTACTGCCGCTAAAGTCGTCTCTGGAAGTGTTACCAAGCTCTTATCCGCAGATGGAAGATAGCCCAAATTAAAAATCACTGCCTTGGCCTCTTCTACATATTGAGCCAAATGCTCATGGCCAATCAAGTGCAACTGGACATGATGTTGACCAGACTGTTCCAGACGTTGCTGGGTTTGAACAAGGGCTTGTTCCTGAATATCAAAGGCATGAACCTGACCACTAAGCTGTGCTAAAAAGAGGGTATCATGCCCATTTCCCATCGTAGCATCTACCGTGGTATCCTCTGGACCAATAACCTGAGCCAGAAATTCATGGGCCATGTCTAAAGGTCTTTGGACCATTTTTCTTCTCCCTACCTATTTTTTAAAGATGTTCCCATTATATCATTTTTCAACAAAAAGAAAGCAAGATAACTCAAAGGCTATCTTGCTTGTTTGCCTGTAAAACGCCAGCGAAACCGGAGTCTTTGATAGACAGGCATTTCTAAACATAAGATTCCACTCCCTAGTAAAAGACTACCAATCACATCACTCGGATAGTGGACACCTAAGTAAACTCGAGAGAGTGGTAGAGCTAAGATTAGGAAAATGAATAATCCCTGCAGAAATCGTCTGAGTTTTCCCAGGTGAATGGTCTGACTCACAATCACCAGTAAAGAACCAAGCACTAAACTCGCAGCTAGGGCATGGCCACTTGGAAAAGAAAATCCGTTCTCCACAACCAAATGTTCAATACTAGGACGAGGACGTTGGTAAATATTTTTAAGGATAACTACCAGAAGTCCCGTAAGAACTAGATTTCCAACTAGAAGCAGACTTTCACTATAGTAACGTTTCCACAGGAGAAAGACTGAAATCAATGTCACCCAAGTAATAATCACTGGCATATTCCCAATCTTAGTCAAAGTTGTAAAGAAACTTGTTAAGCTATTAGGAAGGTCCCCACGAATAACTGTTTGAAGCCCACTATCAAAAGCTACTAGGTTCTGAGGGTAAAAACGAACCGTATAACCCAAGATGACAAAAAGTAAGAGGCAAAAACTCCCCTTTATCCAGAATTCCTGTCTATTTTGCATAAATTTTCATCACAGGTTTCATCAAAGCCCAAACTAACCCAAAGCTCACTGTGTAGACAAGACCCGCAACCACATTAAAGGGAAGAACCATGGCTTGTAAATAAGGACCGACTCCAATAATACTTGCAATATCAAAGCCAGCAAAAGTCGCATATAATGGAATCGCATATACATAGTTCATTGCTAGCATTACAAGCGTTAAAGCAAGTGTTGCCAAGCCTCCTGCTAAAAGATACTGAACATAAGAATCTTTTTTACGCCAAACCAAGGTAAGCACGAGTATAAAGCTAAAGACCGCCAACATATTCATTGGGAGTCCAATCATTGTTGAAACGCCCTGGTTATTGAGAAGCAATTTGAGAAGCGAGCGTAAAAAGAGAACCAAACTAGCTTGTTTAAGACCAAATAATTCTAAGGCTACTAGAATTGGTAAAATACTCAAGTCCAACTGTAAAAAATCAGCTCCGGGAATAATCGGCATAGCGAAAAACATTAAAATAAAGGAAAGGGCAGAAAGAACTGCTACAATGGTTAATCGTCTAACTGGAATCATAAAATAACCTTTCTATTTTAGCTTATCTTGCTCATAATAATGAACAGCTTCCAAACCATTAAAGTCCTGTTGCCGTAAGGCCTCATAGACTACCATACAAACCGCATTGGACAGATTTAAACTTCGAACATGATTATCATTCATCGGAATTCGGATGGCTTGCCTACGGTATTGTTGTAAAAACTCTTGCGGCAGTCCAGTATCTTCCCGTCCAAAGATAAAAAAGATATTCTGCCTAATCGGATATTGCCTCTCTGCATAGGTGTGTTCCGCAAATTTTGTCACAGGATACAGATTTTCTTCCCCATGCTGCTCTAAAAAATCCTCTAAAGAATCGTAATGATAGATCTCAAGCTGATCCCAATAATCAAGACCAGCTCGCTTCATCTTTTTATCATCTAGGGGAAAACCTAAGGGATGGATTAGATGAAGAGGACTATTTGTTGCCGCACAGGTCCGAGCAATATTCCCTGTATTCTGAGGTATCTGCGGTTGATACAAAACAATATGGTTCAAGGATACTTCCTTTCAGGTAAAAAAATAGCCACACTATCCGGAGTCAAGCTCAGCGGACAATGTGGTGCGCTCATCTGATTAACTTAGATCACAACAGGTCTGAGCTAAATCAATCAAATTACATTCTAAGTATACCACGTTCCGCTTATCTGTCAAGTCTCTTGACTGTTTTTTTGAAAAAAGTAAACGAATCTGGAAGGGAATCTTCTCCCCCCTGAGACCAGGGGTGACAGGATAGAATTCGCTTCCCCCCTAAATAGAGTCCCCACAAACCATAGGCCTCCAAAGCTTGGATCATATACGTCGAACAGGTCGGACGATAGATACAAGACGGAGGAAAGAGGGGAGAAATCAAGCGTTTGTAGAGCTTCACCAAAAAAATGAAAAGACGACTCATCGTTTTCTTTTCCCAGATTTCTTGGGAGTTACAGCTAGATTATGTAGTTGACTCACTTCTTTTTTATTTAAACGTCGGAATTCTCCTGGACGTAAACCAGATACATCTAGATGTCCAAAACGAGTCCGAGATAATTTATCAACTTGAAGCCCAACAGCTTCAAACATTTTCTTAACTTGATGGTTTCGTCCCTCGTGAATGGTTAATTCAACCACTGAACGATTTTTTACCGGGTCAACTTTCAAGATATGATAAACAGCTGGCTTGGTTTTTTTCCCTTCAATGACAACTCCCCGGGTCAAGGGACGAAGATTTTCCTTGGTAGCCAGACCTTTCACACGGGCCAAGTAGACCTTGTCAATCTCATTTCGAGGGTGAATCATCTCATCCGTAAAATCTCCATCATTGGTCAATAACAAGACCCCACTGGTATCCCAGTCTAGACGCCCAACAGGATAAATCCGCTCCTTGACTCCTCCAAAGAAATCTAAAACGGTTGCTCGTCCTTTATCATCACTGACACTCGAAATAACTCCCCGGGGTTTATTTAGAAGGTAATAGACTTTTTCCTCATGGTAAATAGGCTGACCTTCCACCTCTACTCGGTCCCCTTTTTTCACAGTCGTCGCCAATTCCTTGACTACTTGACCATTAATGGTTACTCGCCCCTGCTTGATGAGTTCTTCCGCTTTTCGACGGCTGGCAACTCCAGCATGGGCTATGTATTTATTAATTCTCATTTTCTCCCTCAATTCTAAATAAGGACTGCTCTTGTTCCTCTTCTTCCTCTACTTGAACCTGTGGAAGATCCTCCAATTGATTCATTCCCATATAGTCCAAAAAATAATCTGTAGTTCCGTATAAATTGGGACGCCCTAAAGTCTCCTTTTTACCAACCTCTTTGATTAAGCCAAATCCTTGTAACTTGCTTAAAGCGCCACTAGAATTAACCCCCCGAATAGCATCAATTTCAATCCGAGTAATCGGTTGTCGATAAGCAACAATGGATAGAACTTCCAAGCTAGCTCGGGAAAGAGACTGCTGCATCGGTGTCTGTGCATAGGCTTCCAACAAAGAAGCAAAGACTGGTTTGGTCACCAAGCGTAAGCTCTGTTTAGTTTCGATAATCGTCAAACTAGAATCAGGATTCTGGTCATAGGATTGGATTAAAGCCTCGATCAGAATTTCAAGCTGGGCTGGAGCTACATCCAACATAGAGGCTAAATGAAGGCGATCCACTCCATCCTCACCAGCTGTAAATAAGAGAGCTTCCAAAGCCGCTAATTGACTCATAGTACCTGTCCTTCTATCCATATTTCATCAAAAGTTCCAGCCTGATAAAGGCGAATCTCTTGGATTTTCACCAATTCCAAACAGGCTAAAAATTGTGTAATCATTTGGGAAAGTGATTCAGCCTGAGCTAGAAGTTTGCTAAATGCTAATTTTCCCTGAGACTGGAGCAAACCTTGGCGAACCTGTTCCATAGAATCTTCAATCCGAAAATCATCCCGCTCTACCGTTGTCTGACGACCTTGCCGTTTCTTTTTTTCCTGCCTTAGAAGGTGTGAAAAGGTCAAAAAGAGATCCATCGAAGTCACATCCTGATTCAATTCTACAACTTCTGAAACTAAGGGACTGGAGGGATGGCTGTAATAACGAGAACGATTCTCATGTTGTTGAGCCAACTCCTGACTAGCCGCTTTAAAATAGCGATAATCTTCTAGTTGTTGAAGCAAGTTCTGCTCCATATCCTCCACCAGCTCATCCTCCTCTTGACTTTGAATCTGAGGCAAGAGCTTGCGACTTTTCAATAAAATTAACTGACTGGCCATCACCATGTATTCAGAAGCTACTTCTAAACGTAAGGCTTGGAGGGTTGAGAGATAAGCCAGATACTGCTCAATCACTTCTAGCAAGGGAACATCATAAATATCCATTTGGTAGCGAGAGACCAGATGTAAAAGCAAGTCTAGGGGGCCCTCAAAATCTTTGATTTTTATTTCCATTTGCGATATTTCTCAATACTGTGTAAGGAGCGAAGGCCTAGATTATCCGCAATCGTTAGCAAATCCACTCCAGCTTTCAATTCTTTAAAAATATATTGCTCTCGTAAACTTTGGGGAGAATGTTGCATGAGCCCCTGCTCCTCCAAAAAAGCTTTTATCTGCAGGAAAACCCACTGACGTGTATATGGTTTTCCTTGATGTTCGAAGAGATATCCCCCTTGCCCTTCCTGGACGAGAGCTTGTATCAAGGGTTGGCTCACCTCCAAGACTCTTCGTTTACCGCTTTGCCCCACCTGCAAGAGTCCTAGGACAGGCTCCAAATCCGATTTCTTCAACTGAATAATTTCGGTTGGCAACAGCCCCGTTTCTAAAATCAGCGCTACCAGAAGCTGTCCCTGAGAATATTGGGTCGTTGTCTGAAACAAATCCTTAACCAACAATTCCTGATCAGGAGCACTTGGTTCCTCTTGACTTTTCAAAGGCGGCAAATCCAAACGATAATATCGGTCAATATGCCCCTCCTGGTAAAGAAAGAAGAGGAATTGATTGATCGCTGACAGTTTTCGACGCTGAGCCGTTACACTTAAGGAAGTCAAGGAATCCCTGTAAAGCTTCAGACCCAAGTCATCTACCGTATCGCCCAAACTACGTGCTAATTGCTGTAGATCCGATATATAAGCCGCTTTGGTATTGTTTGACAGTTTCTTTGTTTCTAAAAAAGACTCAATCCACACTCTCATTTAGGACTCATTTCATAATGCTGACCAAAATCATGGAGCAGGGCATTGGTTGCTTTCAAAATCGACCTGCGTGCAATAATGCCTTCCAAAATACCTTCGGCATCTAAAACAGGAAGAAAGGACTCGTCTACCAACTTGTGAAAGACTTCCGTCAGCGTATAACCAGGCCCCAAGGTAAGACCATCTCGTTTGACCATATGAACAATGTCCATATCTGCAAGCTCTGCAGCTGAAAGATGATGCTGCATTTGATAACCCAAGATATCGGTCAAGGAGATTGTCCCTATATATTTTCCATGATCTGTTACTACAGGAATCCGTGTATAGGTAATTTGGCTCAACAAGAGAATCACATGGTCTACATTATGACTATCAATCACAACCGCCAAATTAGCAGCAGGTGTTAGGAAGGTGGACTCTTGTGCCTTCAAATAGTCCTCTAAGGGTTGTGCAATCATTTAATCGTAAACTCCTTGCTTAAGCTAGGGAAGAGTTCATGATCTCGTGTGTAATAATCAACTCGAACCTGATTGCCTTCAAGGGTTAAAACCGCGTATAGACGTTCCAAGACAAGTCCCCTCGGTTGGCTAACAGAACCGGGATTCACATATAAGATTCCCTCTTCCTGATAGGCTGCTGGTACATGAAGATGTCCATAGAGACAGATACTCGCTGCTTCTTCTTGCGCCCAATAGGCCAATTTATCCATTGTAAAATTAATATTTTGCAGGTGACCATGGGTCTGGACAATGATATGTCCATCCAAGTCC
This sequence comes from Streptococcus sp. 10F2, assembly GCF_054331515.2. Taxonomy (NCBI): domain Bacteria; kingdom Bacillati; phylum Bacillota; class Bacilli; order Lactobacillales; family Streptococcaceae; genus Streptococcus; species Streptococcus sp. 10F2. The sequence continues at coordinate 74,240 of NZ_JBTGGE020000002.1, forward strand.
ACACTGAGACGTTCCGGATAGCCTGCAAAGAAATCCATATTTCCAGCAACAACATGGATACCATCCCAGACCGAATCGTCCACTTCCAATTCTGAATCCCCATTATGAAAAATCAAATCAGCCTTGTCTTGCCATTCTTCTTTAATAGCTTGTACAATACTGCGATCTCCATGAGAATCACTCATTACAACTACTGTCCGTCGCTCCATGATGGAAATACCTCCACTAATTTCTGAACAGCTTGGGCCCTATGGGACTGCCGATTCTTCTCCTCCATACTTAACTGGGCAGATGTTTTTCCAGTCTCTCCAATAAGAAACAGAGGATCATAACCGAACCCATTCTCACCCTTAGGTTCAAAGGCAATATAACCCGGCCAATCGGCCTCAACAACTAAAGACTCCTTCCCAGGAGCTGCTACAACAAGGGTCGTGTGAAACTGGGCGGAACGTTTGTCTACTTCTAAAACCATGGCCAATTCATGCAATAATTTTGCATTATTTTCCGCATCTGTAGCTTTAGGACCCGCGAACCGAGCACTCCAAACTCCTGGTAGTCCCCCTAGTACATCGACTTTCAGACCGGAGTCGTCGGCCAATACCAAGGTACCTGTCAAAGCCGCAATTCCTTCCGCCTTCAGTCGAGCATTCGCTTCAAATGTTGTCCCCGTTTCCTCAATTTCAGGTAAATCTGGATAAGCATTCAGATTTTCCACCCGGTAACCAAGAGGCTCAAAGATTTTCTTAAACTCAGCAGTTTTGCCCTCATTACGTGTCGCAATCAAGAGGGGCTCTAATTCTGCTTGCCCAAAAATCTTATCCAACTCTTCGCCACCCTCCGGTAACACCACATGCAATAAACGCCCCTCTTCCACAACCAAGAGAGCCTTACCTCGGCGTTCCAAGCTCAGATGCCTATCTTCGCTTCTATTAATTAAGTCCACCATAAACTGTGCCAACTTTTGGGCTGAGGACCATTGGAAAACTTGAACTTTAAAACCATTTTTTTGAGATAAATATTGAAAAGGAGCAAGGAAATGATAAACCTGATCTTCCTGATCAAAAGCGAAACTTAAGTGAGGTCCGTCTGAAACTTGTGCAACGTACCAATCTTGGCTATCACGAAATTCTACTAATTCTTGTGTCATAAATCTATATGCTCCACTCTTACTTCTTCTTCTAACCAAGTCTGCGCTAGCTGAGCAAAAGCTACTGCATCCCCTGTCGTATAAAAACTATGCTGCTGTTTTTTTAAGTTACGTCCACGATTGATTTCAAAATAATTCAAAAGAACTGAAATATCGCGAACACATTCTGCCCCACTATCAATCAAGGTTACATCTGGCCCCAAGGCATTCTGAATTACCGGTCGTAGCAAAGGGTAGTGGGTACACCCTAAAATCAAAGTGGATACTTGCCCTTGAAAATCTTTCAATTGATCATAAACAACCTTTTTCGCTAAACTAGAGGATAGCTCATTGGCTTCGACCAACGGTACAAAAGGAGGGCAAGCCTGACTCATGACCTGAGCTTTAGGATCCAAAGATTGGATCTTCTGGCGATAAATATCCGAGGCTACCGTCATTTCCGTAGCAATCACGCCAATTCTTCCATGATGGTTCGCCTTGAGGGCTGCTGAAGCACCTGGAAGAATAACTCCAAGAACCGGAATATCCAAAGCTTCTTTAATTTCTTCCCAGGCCACGGCTGTTGCCGTATTACAGGCAATGACGATCATTTTAACATTTTTAGCTTGTAGAAATCGAACTAGTTCCCAGGTATACTCCCGAATTTCTTCAGCTGCCCGAGGGCCATACGGAGCTCGGGCAGAGTCTCCTATATAAATAACTTCTTCATCCGGAAGTTGGCGCCGTAGCTCTTTCACAACTGTCAAGCCACCGACTCCCGAATCTAAGAAACCAATTGGACGATTATCCATGCAATCCTCCCTTTATTTAGCCTAGAGGCTATTCTTCAACAGTAGTCCATTTTTCATATGAAAACGAGGAGGCCGAGACCTTTGTCTCAGCCTCACTTGTTTATTTTTTGGCTTGTTTTTTCTGTTGGTTGACAATTTGTTGGTATACTTGGTTCACACGCGCCTCACTTGGTTTTTGCCCCATTTGTCCCATCATGACACGAAGGGCATCCTTATTCAAACGAGGATATTGCGCCATTTCCTGCTCCACTTGACGACGTGTCAAATAAATACCTAGAGCTACACCTCCAATAAAGAACACTACGATTAAAACAATTGCTAGCCAAAGAGCCATAATTCAATTCCTTCCTCTTTCAAACATTTCTCCTTATTATACCAAAGCTAGAGGTCTTTTTCAAAAAGAAAAAGACCTCTGAGCCGAAAGCTCAAAGATCCAAATCCTAATCACGATTTCCAGCAAAAATACGGAGAATACTCAAGAATAAGTTAATAAAATTCAAATAGAGGCTAAGAGCCATTGAGATTGCCCAGCCCGTAGATATCTGTCCACCAGATTGGTAGTAGACTTGACGAATCCGTTGGTTATCATAAGCTGTTAATCCTGCAAAGATGACAACCATGACAAGACTCATAACATAAGACAAGCCTGCACTGCGTAAGAAAATATTAACCAAACTTGCAACCAAAACTCCAAAGAGAACCATCCGAAAAGCATGAGCCATCCCTGATAAATCGCGCTTACTAAACACACCGATAGCAGCCATGGCAAAGAAAGTCAATGTCGCCGTTAAGAAAGCGGCAAATACATTCGTTTGGCTATAAGCTGCCAAAATAAAACTCAAGGTAAAGCCATTAAGGGCTGAATAAAACAAGAAAAGCGGCATCGCCATCGGATTATTTTTCCAAGCCGTTGTGGAAACAGAATAAACAAGTGCAATCTCAATAAATGAAGCTGCGTAGTAAACCCATGAATGGTGAAGCATAATATTTATCATAGTAGCTTGAAAAACATATAGTAACAAGCCAGAAACAAGAGCAGAAATTCCTAGCCCCAGCCCCATATATCCATAAACTTTAGCGAAAAAACGGTTTAAACCTGTATCGGTTTGCGACATCGTTGGTTGCATACAAACTCCTTATCTATTTTTAAAATGAAACATCAAAATTCCAGCAGCAATGGCCACATTCAGACTCTCTGCTTGGCCAGACATGGGAATATGGACTGTTCGATCCGCCATCTGATGAGCCAAATCAGAAGCCCCTTGTCCCTCATTTCCCATTAGAAGAATCAGATGTTCAAATGGTGGCAAATCCACATAACTACTCGAAAGATCCTTTAGACTCGTCACTAATAGAGGAGCATGGGCTTCCTGCCCAAGATCGTCTAAAGAATATTCCAGAATAGGCAAATGCCAATGACTACCCTGCATCGACCGCAGAGTCTTGGGGCTATAGATATCGGCCGTTCCAGGACTGACCAGAACTCCTGTAAAACCAGCAGCATCGGCTGTACGGATCATAGTCCCTACATTTCCAGGATCTTGGACTTCTTCCAAATACAGCCACATCCCCTGACTCACATCGACAGCTGGCGGTTCTTCATGCTTTACCTCTGCAACAATTCCCTGAGGGGTCTTAGAATCTGCCAATTCTGCTAGAATCGCCGAACTCACTAATTGATAGGGAAGACCTTCCGGTAAACGTTCCAATTCTTCTTCTATAACAAAAATCGGACCAAAGGTAACTCCAGCTTGGTAGGCCTCTTCAAATAGATGCCAACCTTCAATCAAATAAGAATCTCTACGGTGCTTTTTCTTCTGGAGTTTTTTGACCTTTTTAATCAAGGGATTGGTTTTAGAGGTTATAATAGTCATAGAAAATATTATAGCACAAAAGGAGAAACTTATGAAAAAAGTACGAATGATTGTTCAAGGACGGGTCCAAGGAGTCGGCTTTCGTTGGGCTGTCTGGGAACTTGCCAATAGGATAGACGGTATTACAGGCCGAGTTTGGAATAGAGACGATGGTTGTGTCGAAATTCTAGCAGAGTCCAAAGATCCTAATAAGATGGCTCTTTTTATCCAAGAAGTGAGAAAGGGACCTAGTCCTTTTTCCAAGGTGACCTATGTTGACGTTAGCATGGCTAATTTCCCCTCTTATCAAGATTTTGCCATCCAAAACTAAAGGTCAGACTTAGGTCCTATTGTAATCTAGGCTTAAAAACAGTAAAATGAAAAGAGTAATAATTTAGAAAAGGACTATAAACGTGACAATTAGAAAAAAATTTGCTTCTGCAGGACTCCTTGCTTCGATGCTAGTCTTGCTCTCTGGCTGCGTGGGCCGTGATGCCAACGGAAATCCGACTGGCCTTATCTGGACACTCTTAGGACAACCCATGAGTACACTCATTACCTTCTTTGCTGAAAATCAAGCTTTAGGGTATGGGGTTGCAATCATTATTGTAACGATTCTTGTTCGTTTAATTATCTTGCCACTCGGCCTCATGCAATCACATAAGGCAGCTTACCAAGCTGAAAAAATGGCTTATATGCAGCCCATCTTAGCTCCTATTCAAGAGCGGATGCGAAATGCCCAAACTCAAGAAGAAAAATTACTGGCCAACCAAGAATACATGGCTGCCCAACGAGAAAATGGTCTCAACCCCTTTGGAGGGATTGGCTGCTTGCCACTCTTAATTCAAATGCCCTTCTTCTCTGCTCTCTTCTTCGCAGCCCAACATACACCAGGAATCTCAGGAGCTAGCTGGATGGGAATCGCTTTGGACTCTCCAAGTATGCTCTTGACAATCCTTACAGGTATCCTCTACTTTATTCAATCAGCTTTAACCTTGGTTGGAGTTTCTGAGGAGCAACGGAAGCAAATGCAATCTATGGTACTCATCAGTCCTATCATGATTATGTTCTTCTCCTTTAGTTCTCCTGCTGGGGTCGCACTTTACTGGCTCGTCGGTGGTTTCTTCTCCATCATCCAACAATTAATCACCATGTATATAGTACGTCCTCGCCTCCGGAAACAAGTAGCTAAGGAATTTGAAGAAAATCCTCCAAAAAAACCAAGTAATTTGGGAACTGTTTTCGGCTCAGCTGCTGGATCAAATCCAATTAAAGACGTCACTCCACCAAGCACGCAAATAGACAACAAATCCAAGCAAAAACGAAACGCAGGTAAGCAGCGCTCACGTTAATCACAAAAGAGGCTGGATAAAAAGGCTTCGAAATACAAAACAGCTTAGAATCGATGTGATTCTAAGCTGTTTTTATCTATGCTAGTGTTTACCCAGCCTCTAATTTTTAGTTAGTCAAAATATTTTGAATCAAGCTTTTTAGAGAGCTAAACAGAGATTCCAAACATTTGAAAAGTATCACTTACACCTTACTAAAATGCCTTTTGAAATCCAAGGTATCCTCAAAAACACGACGAAACCCTCACTGGTAGCAACATCAGTTGAGGGTTTCGTGCTTTAGATCCATTTATTTTGATTTTTTCACAGATACGATTTTAACGTCGTAGCTGCCGACTGGGGTTTGTACGGTAACCGTATCTCCAGTTTTACGACCAATCAATGCTTGTCCAATTGGACTTTCGTTGGAGACCTTGTTCGCGAAGGCGTCCGCACCTGCAGAGCCAACAATCATATAAGTCTCGGTATCTGTTTCACCCACTTCTTGAATGGTTACCGTTTTTCCGATAGCGACTTCGTTTTTAGCCACTGAGTCAGAGTCCACGATTTCAGCATAGCGAATCTTGGTTTCCAAATCCGAGATTTGGCCTTCTACAAAGGCTTGCTCATCTTTGGCTGCCTCATATTCACTATTCTCAGAGAGGTCTCCATAAGAGCGGGCGATCTTAATCCGCTCAACCACTTCTGGGCGGCGAACTAATTTGAGTTCTTCTAATTCTTTTTCAAGCTTTTCCTTTTCAGCCTGGGTCATTGGATAAGTTTTTTCTGCCATAAGTTCTCACTTTCTAGTTGGAACTAGCCGAAGCATTGGCTAGTTTGGAATTGACATGTTCTTCAACATTTCGATTATGCTCTTCAATATTATTAGCATAGTAGACCATACCTGTATCCACATCGGCTACAAAGTATAGATAATCTGTCTTATTCGGTTCAATGGTTGCACGAATCGCAGCCATTCCAGGACTGTCAACCGGTCCCGGCATAAGGCCTTGATTTTTGTAAATATTATATGGAGAATCGATATTGGTATCAATACCAGCATCTTCCGCTAAGGTTGTTTTTTGACCTAGCTTACCAATTGCATATAAGATTGCAATATTGCTTTGCAAAGGCATTTGCTGAGTGAGGCGGTTATTGAAGGCACTCGCAATGTTCTTACGATCTTCATCCGTTGCTCCCTCTTTTTCTACAAGAGAAGCAAGCGTTAAAATATCATTGACTGATTTTTGCTGCTGACTGATTTGCTCATAAAATTGAGCCATATTGGTATCCATCGCTGCCACCATCTGCTCAATCAAGCCATCAATCGTATCTCCCTCATTGTAGTCATACGTTGCTGGGAAGAGGTAACCTTCTAAACGGTATTTAACACCCGATTCTTTTGCTGGAAGACTACCTAACAGATTTGGATATTTTGCAACTAAAGCCTCAATCAAGCCATCATCTTGGACTCTAGCTATAAATTCTTCTTTGCTGAAGATACTCTTTTCTTTGCCATCTTTAGAAGCTGCATTAAAGGTCACAGCCTCTGCAATTTGCTCCAGCGTATAGCCCTCAGGAATCGTAATTTTTCCTAAAGATGGTACAACAGGACTCTCTGTTCCACCTTCTTTCAACTTCTCAATGATTTCTTCAACATCCATATTCTTTTGCAGGTTGTAATAACCGGATTGGAAATCGGAGTGATTCCGGAATTGGGTATAAAAGTTAAAAACTTGCCCGCTCTTAATCAGACCAGAGTCCTCCAGAATACGTCCGATTTCCCGATTGGAGGATCCAATCGGGATTTCAACTTGCACATATTCTGTAGAATCCTGATCAATTGGTCCCAAAGCAGATTGCACATAAGTATAACTAAAAATTCCAGTTGCAATCAGGCAGACGATCAATAATAAGGTGACAACCCCCACAATCTTCTTAGCAACTTGATTTTGTTTTCTACGTTTCTCTTGACGTTTATCCATATCGTCTTCTTCTCCTTGCCAGTCGACTGCTTCCACTCGGGCCAACTTCGTTTCTTTCACAGGAGCTAGGCTCTGTTTCTTATCTTCAGCAGCAAAGGAGAGAGATTTCCCTGGGGCTGCTTTCATCCGAATGTGTGATCCAGGCTGTTTTTGCTGGATAGCCTCTGCATGCGCTTTTTCCTTAGCAGCCGGAACACTCCGTTGCTTTTTCAGCGCCTCTGTCTCAATGGTCTTGGTATGTTTCCGACCAATAGATAAGGGAACCTGAATCGATTTCCCTCTCCGTTTCTTTGGAGCCTCCAAAGGTACTTGGCGTGACTCTGTGGAATGATTCGGCGCTGGTGATTTCGAAGTTTGAGACGAGGAATCTACAGCCGCCGACGGCTGATTTGATAGATTTTGACCTTCTTTTGTTACAGGCCTTGCTGGCTCTTGTTGAATCTGACTAGCCTGCTTTTCCACAGACTTTGCTTGCGTCTGTGCCAACTGCTTCTCATACGCCTGTTGAGCAGCATTCAAAGCCGCTTGTCGTTTCTTCTTGGATTGGGAAAGGTCTCTTAAAATTTGCTCTTTAAAGCTGAGACTTTTTCGTCTTTCATCTTGGTCAGCCAAAGGCGGGCCCTCCTTCATACTAATCTAAATCATTATAACATAACGAAAGGAATTTCCAATAATCCTTACTTACCTATTTCCCATAGCATATCAAACCATTCTTCATTTGCGTAAGTAGAAGAGGACGGTCCTAATAGCTGGAATCCTTGAGCTTCATAATAGGCAATCAAGTAATCATGACAGGTTAAGTTTATTCCTAAGCGGTGGTCTCGTAAAGCTATTTGCTTCATTGCTTCTAGCAACAAGGTACCAAGTCCCTTACCCTGTGCCTCAGGAGCAACCGATAAACTGGTAATAGAGATATAGCCTCCTACTTCCTGACTCCAATCCTTGGCTTCATAGAAATTCCTGTCAACCAAAGTCTGTTCGGGAACTACTGGTCCTTCAAGATAAGCCAGAATACAGCCATCTTCCTCATACACCAAGAAACTGGTCTTTATATTTTGAATATGTAGCAGTAAGGTTTCACGAGGAAGTGCCTCTTCTTGTCCAAAATTTTGGACTTCAATCTCATAAAGACGGTCTATATCAGCCAAATTTGCCAATCGTATCATGCTTCCTCCAAAAAAAGAAGGGGAGGTCGAACTGATGCTCGCCTCTCTGCTCCCCTATTGAATATTATTCGTTAAGTTTGCTAAGAGCTGCTCAAAGGAGTGCTCATACGTCTGGATATCACCCGCACCCATAAAGACAAAAATGGCATTGTCATGGTCAAGCAGAGGCGATACATTGTCGACTGTAATAATTCCACCTTTTTTAGCAACCTTGCCGGCCAAATCCTCCACGCGCACTTGACCATTGTCGACCTCACGAGCAGAACCGTAGATTTCAGCTAAATAGACTGAATCTGCTAGATTCAAGGCATCCGCAAACTCATCCATCAGAGCAATGGTTCGAGTAAAGGTATGGGGTTGGAAAATAGCGACTATTTCCTTACTTGGATACTTTTGCCGCGCTGCATCAATGGTTGCGATGATTTCTGTCGGATGATGGGCAAAATCATCAATAATGGTTACACCATTGACAATTTTCTCCGTAAAGCGACGTTTAACACCCGCAAAGGTCTTTAAGTGCTGGCGAGCCAGTTCTAAATCAAAGCCAATAGTATAAAGCAAACCAATCACAGCCGTAGCATTCATAACATTGTGTTTCCCGTAAGTTGGGATATGGAATTGCCCCAGAGTTTCCCCTCGAAATTCGACAGTAAAGGTAGAACCGGTTGTCAAACGTACCAAGTCTTTCGCAACAAAGTCATTCTTTTCCGGATCAAATCCATAATAATAGATTGGTGCCTCTGCCGTAATCTTGCGAAGGATTTCATCTTCACCGTAAATAAACAATCCCTTCTTCACATTATCCGCATAAGTATTAAAGGCATCAAAGACATCCATTAGGCTCGTAAAATAATCCGGATGGTCAAAATCAATATTGGTAATGATCGAATAAGCAGGATGGTAGGGTAAAAAGTGACGTTCGTATTCATCCGATTCAAAGACAAAATAACTTGCCTGCTCTGATCCACGACCCGTTCCATCTCCAATCAAATAAGAAGTATCCGTCATATTCGATAGAACATGGGCTAAAAGACCTGTCGTTGAGGTTTTACCGTGAGCCCCGGCAACTCCAAGGCTAGTAAATTGTTCCATAAATTCCCCAAGAAACTCATGGTAACGACGATAACTGAGGCCTTGCTCCTCTGCTGCTGCCAACTCAACATTGTTGCTTGCCTTAAAGGCATTCCCTGCAATCAATTCCAAATCTGGCGAGAGATTAGCCGCATCAAAAGGGAGAATTTTAATTCCTTCCTGTTCCAAACCACGTTGGGTAAAGTAATACTTATCGACGTCGCTTCCCTGCACTTCATAACCCATTTGGTGTAGCATAAGGGCTAGGGCAGACATCCCTGAACCCTTGATTCCGATAAAATGATAACGCTTGGTCATTTTTTCTCCTTCTCACTCGTCAACTTCCGTAAATCCAATTCTTGATTCGTTGGACGAGGAGTTACTTTCTGTTCTTTCTCTTGGTAAATTTGACTCTTTCTTAGAAAATCGTAGGAATCCGACTTAGCTTTTGGAGTAGCACTTTTCTTTGTCCTACCGCGTAAATCTGCTAGGATATAGCTCTCTTGACGCAACTTTTCCCCCATCTTCTGATAATTAGAAACGGGTTCTTCTTTGACTTTGGTTAGCCCTCCAGACAATTCCCTCCGACGTTGCAAATCTTTTCGAAAGGCTTGGTCGGGTTCATCCTGAAGATAAGCCGCAGACCGTTTTTGTCGGACACTTTCTCTAGCTTCCTCGCGTCCCAAGGCTGCATCCGTTTTAAATTCGTCCGCAATCCCAGATTCCTGGACTTGATGATTGGCATTCGAAATAGGAGCCCAATCATAAATGGACTTTTCCTGATAATCACCCTTAATATTACTGATAAAATCCGACTCTTCATAGAGATTCATCGGCTGACGTTCTTCAAAAATCGGTTCTGAATCAGCCAATAAAGGAAATTGTTTATCTGCCATAGTTTTATCCTTTCAAATCTCAATTATAGCGTTTTTTCCGCGATTTTCAAGTTAGGTCCTCTTACTTTTCCTAAATACCTAAAATTTCTTTTACTTCCTCTAAGCTGAGAGCCTCATTGGTACGCCCTGCATCAAGAATTGTTCCCAAAAGATTACGTTTCCCTTCTTGCAATTCAAAAATCTTTTCTTCGATGCTTCCCTTGGTAATAAACCGATAGACCTGAACAGGATTGGTCTGTCCCATCCGATGAGCCCGACCAATAGCCTGTTCCTCCACAGCTGGATTCCACCATAAATCTAAAAGAAAAACCGTATCTGCTCCAGTTAAATTAAGTCCCACACCACCAGCTTTCAAGGAAATCAAAACCACATCGCCCTGCCCCTGATTGAAGGCACGACTAATGATTTGGCGTTCTTGAGCCGGTGTCGATCCTTTAATCGTGAAATAAGCTATTGCTTCACGATCTAAAAACTGAGCCACTAAATCTAACATTCCTACAAATTGAGAAAAGATTAGGATTCGTTGGCCACTTTCTTTCGCCCGTTCTAGAAGAATCTTCAACATTTCTAGTTTCCCGCTCTGACCCTTATAATCTTCTAAAAAAAGAGCTGGGCTATCGCATATCTGACGGAGACGCGTCAAACCTGCTAAAAATTCCACCTTTCGCTTACGGAATTCCTGTTCCGTTAACTCCTGTAATTCCGCCTGCATTTGACTCCTTTGAGCCAAATACAAGGCTTTTTGTTCAGGGAGCAACTCGGTCACATAGACCCCTTCACTCTTTTCAGGCAATTCGGTTAGAATGGCCTGTTTATCCCTACGCAGGATAAAGGGGCGAATTTGTTGGACAACAGCTTCCACCGGTAGCTTCAGCAAATTTTTTTTAGCCGGTAATAATCCCGGTAAAACTAAATTGAAAATAGCCCCAATCTCTTCAATTCGATTCTCAACCGGTGTCCCAGAGAGGGCAAAAATCGATTGAGCATTGATTTTTTCTAAACTGGTATGAACCTTGGTTCGTTGATTTTTAATATATTGAGCCTCATCTAGAATAAGAAATTTGTAATCCTGAGTCAAATAGTCCTGAACATCTTGACGAAGACTTCCATAGCTAGTCAGATACACCTGATAATCCTGCTCAAGCGTCTTTGTTCGTTCCTTCTTAGAGCCATAAACCATCCCAACTTTTAAATCAGGGGCAAAACGTCTTAATTCCTCCTGCCAATTATAGAGAAGACCTGATGGAGTTACAACTAATGCTTTCTCTCCCTCTTTCAAGTTTAATACCAAAAAACTAATCGCTTGAACAGTCTTCCCTAAGCCCATGTCATCTGCTAGAATTCCACCAAACCCATAATGAGCTAACATAGACATCCACGCAACTCCAATTCTCTGGTAATCCCGTAACTGTTCCAGAATCGGGTGTGTGACCAATGGATACGTTTCTGGATGGGCTAGGTGTCCTAACAGCTCCTCTAAAGCCCTTGAATAGCTAACCGTAGCTCCCTGTAACACAGAATCCAAACGCCCCAAAAGTTGACGTTTCACCTGAAAACGTCCTTCTTGAGAATTCCAGCTACCATCCTCCACTGCCATAAGGTCCTGCAGTTGTTTCTGATTCTTTTCATCTAGACGAACAAGCTGACCTGCTTTGGTTCTATAAAAATTTTCAGCTGCTAAAGCCTGGATAGCTTCTTGAATCTCGCTTTCAGCTACTCCCTCAAGAGAAAACCGAACTTCCAAGAAACGCTGACCTTCCTCAATGCTAAAATCGAGTGCCACTTCTTGCCTTAGTTCCCCAAAAGCAGGTGACCAACAAACATCTGCCACTTCTTGCAAAAGTGGCAAGTGGAGATCAAAGAAATCTAGAATTTCTTCCTCGCTTAAGGGCGGTCTCCTTCCAACCATGCTTATCGGTAGATTTATTTTTGCTAGAGTTTGCTGATAGGCTGTTAATTGTTGGTAATCCAATACAAGACCAGCTTCAAAAATCTCCTGTTCACTCGTGAAAACCGCATCACCAATTTGATACGTGGACTGGCTGATTAGCCATCCTAAGGGATCAATATCCAAGTAAAGGGAAACCGCAAAATCTCTTGGCTCCAAGCCTTCCGGGAATCTTAAATTTACAAGACCTTTTACCCTTTCAAAAAAAGCAAATAATCGACTCAACTGCTCCCTTCCAAATCGTAAGGAATCTCCAGCTAATTCAAGCAGCTGAAAATGAGACTGGAGTTGTTTTAAGAGCTGAGCCTGTGGGTAAGCAATCACAAAGAGCTTCTCCTGATAGTAGAGCAACTGATGCTCATAGAGACTGAGAAAGTCCTCTACTTCTAAATTCAAGGTATAAGCTTGATAATTTCGGCGTAATTCCATAGAGTACGGACTCAGATTCTCTTCTAAATCTTGAAAACTCACCTCTCTTAACAGTCCTAGACCCAAATCCAATTGAAAATGAGGTAACTCTTGAAAGAGAGGTAAAACCTGACTCAAAAGCGGCAAGGGTAACAGTAAGTAACGTCCATCATTTAGGAAATAAGGATTTGGCGAATAGGTTGATTCTTGCTTTAGACCTACCAAAAATGATAAGACTTTACGACTAGCCACATCTAAAAAATCCCAACTTAAACGATCAAAGGCAAGGTGACGATTCAGACGAAATCCTGTTCCCTGCTCCAAGCGAAGCAAAAATTCTGGGATATCTCGCACGATATAAGACTTAGAATCTCCATAACGTAATTTAAAAGTCCACCTAATACCATCTTGACGATAGGCGATTTCCCCCTCTACACTCAGACTAAGCTGAGTCGGATAAGAACAGGCCTCAAAAAAATCTTGTAGGAACCTCTCCCCTTCTTGGGAAAATAAAGCAGCCGATTTTTCTCCTGCCAGCATTCGTTCTGGGGAAACTTGGGAAACCATTTCTTCCTGCTCCCGCACAAAAACTTCCACAGCCGCGATATGGACACAATAGCCCAATAAAGCTATGTCCGAACATGAACAATAGTCTTGTTCTCCTATTACTGAAAAGTGAACCTCTTCTGCTAAAACTTGGAAGAGTAGTAGATCATTTTGATACCCTTGAAACTCAACTTCTCCCGCTTGATACAGTGCTTTCCCTTCTTGGCGCACCTTTCCAGGAATCATACGCATCGTTATTTCCTCTCTTGTCAAAAAGAGACCCTAACTCTTGAGTTCAAGGATCTCTTGATCATTATTTCCGTTTTCGTGCAATCAAATGAATTGGCGTTCCTTCAAAAACAAAGGCTTTGCGAATTTGATTTTCTAAGAAGCGCAGATAAGAAAAGTGCATCAATTCTTCTTCATTGACAAAAATTACAAAGGTCGGCGGTTTGACGGCAACCTGAGTCGCATAGAAGATTTTTAGTCGTTTTCCTTTATCTGTCGGAGTTGGATTTACAGCAATCGCATCCATAATAACGTCATTTAACACAGCACTTGGAATCCGTAAGTTCTGATTTTGACTAATTTCCTTAATCATCCCTGGTAACTTGTGCAAACGCTGCTTGGTCATAGCGGACACAAAGATAATCGGAGCGTATGCAAGATACTGAAATTGATCACGAATATCTTCTTCCCAGTTTTTCAGAGTATGATTATCCTTTTCCAAGGTATCCCACTTGTTCACAACAATGATGATTCCTTTTCCTGCCTCATGGGCAAAACCAGCGATTCGTTTATCGTACTCACGAATTCCTTCCTCTGCATTCAGAACCATGAGCACAACATCCGAACGATCAATGGCCCGCATAGCCCGCATAACAGAATATTTTTCCGTATTCTCATAGACTTTACCGGACTTACGCATCCCTGCAGTGTCAATCATAGTAAATTCTTGACCCTCTGAATCCACAAAATGAGTATCAATAGCATCGCGTGTGGTTCCCGCAACTGGACTGGCAATCACACGATCCTCACCCAAAATGGCATTGATCAAGCTCGATTTTCCAACGTTTGGACGACCAATTAAGCTAAAACGAATAACATCTGATTCTTCTTCCGCATCCTCTGCGGGTAAATTTTCAATGATGGCATCCAAGACATCCCCTGTTCCAATCCCGTGCACACTGGAAACAGGATAAAGCTCGCCTAGCCCCAAAGAATAAAAATCATAGATATCATTTCGCATCTCTGGATTATCAACCTTATTGACAACTAAAATAACAGGCTTTTCAGTTTTATAGAGCATCTTGGCTACATACTCATCCGCATTAGTGATTCCTTCTTTACCCGAAACGACAAAGACAATCACATCTGCCTCATTCATAGCAATCTCAGCCTGATGCTTAATTTGTTCCATAAAAGGGGCATCAACGTCGTCTATCCCCCCAGTATCGATAATGCTAAAAGAGCGATTCAACCACTCAGCCTGAGCATAGATTCGATCCCGAGTTACCCCTTCCACATCCTCGACAATAGAAATTCGCTCACCGGCAATCCGGTTAAAAAGCGTCGACTTCCCTACATTCGGACGACCTACAATCGCCACTGTTGCTACTGACATGTTTTCTCCTTTACTGATTACGCCGGTTTGCACCTGGCAAATGTATTTCTTTCGCTAGATAACGCAAACGTTCCATAACACGTTGTGCCTGCCAACTCTCATCTCCCTCTTTTCCCTTGGACATGCGTTGCTGAAGATCTGAAAAAGAAAGATTGGAACTAAAGAAAGTAGGCAAGTTCTCCTGCATTCGATATTGGAGAATTACTTGTAAAACCTCATCTCGCAACCAAGATGAAAATTGCTCCGCTCCAATATCATCTATAATTAGACAAGGAGCACCTTTAACCTCTTCAATCTGTTCACGAACAGTATTGTTTTTGAACCCACCCTTCAAATCCTGCACAAAAGTTGGAAAATGCAACATCACGGTTGAAATCCCTCTGACCATTGCTAAGTCGTTAGCAAAAGCTGCCAACAAATAAGTCTTACCTATTCCAAAGTCTCCATAAAGGTAGAGCCCCTGCTTCTGACTCGGATAGTCCACAATAAATTGAACTAATTGTTCAATTGTCATCCAACGATCATCAAAATCAAGGTCTTCAAGACTAATCCCTCTAAGACTTTCTGGTAAATTCAGTAAACGAATACGACTCCGCATCTCCTTTTCTTTCTCAGCAGCAATGAGCGCTTCCGTTTCTTTGTAGCTCACATCCGCATAACCTTGATTCATAACAAGAATTGGTTGATAGCCCTTGGCTAGATAGGTCTCGTCACCATTTCTAAACTGGTCACGCTCACTGATAAACTGACTAAATTTAGAGATAGATTTCTTGATTTCTGCCGAATTCAACTGGTGTTCCTGAATAAAGGTAGCTACGTCTTTATCCTGCATGATTTCTTCAACCAATTGTTGGTAATCAAACCTTCCCTGCGCTCTTCCTTCCAGGGCCTTATTTACTGATTTCATCTAGTTTCCTTCCCCTTTTAATTGTTGGAATAGACGCTTATGTTTTGCTTCACGAGCCTGCATCTCTTCGGGAGTCGTTTGATCCACATAATCCTTTTGACTCCATTCTGGAACATTCGATTGTTGCGGTTTCGTTTGTCTTCTTCCTTGAGTTTTGAAAGAGGCTTTCGGAGAGGATTGACTCTTTTCTTCCCTTTTTTTACGAACCCGAAGTATCGCTTCTTCTGCACTCACAATCCCTTGTTTCTTAAAATCCTCTGCAACTCTCAAGACATACCGCTCATTAATATGTAAGCTAGTATCGCGATTATAGGCCAACAGTAATAGAATGCTGATAACCTCATCTAAAAAACCTTGTTTTTGCAGACTTACAATGAGTTCCTGTTCCTTGTCATTGACCTGACTTCCTCTGGTATCCTTTAGCTGGCTTAGAAACTCCAAAGCTGATTGTGATTTACTCTCACTCAAGAAAAATGATTCCTCAGGACTGAAGTTAGCAGAGATTGCCGTTTGTTTTAACTTGGTCTCCATTCGCTTGACGGAGATTCGACCTTGGACAGCGGTTGCTTCAGCCAATTGATACAGATGGTTCCAGTTCAAATGATACTGCCTTGCATACAGCTCCAAAGCCAAGATATCCGTGTCTTTATCCTCATAGCTCAACTGGCCTTTTTCCATGCGAACCTGAAAAGTTTCCTGATCAAAATAATTGGGCTTAGGTTTTACTGGTTGCTCTCCTACCAAAAGACCATTAAAGAATTTACCCGTATCAACTTCCTGTTTTTGCCCTTGCGGCTTAGCGGGTTCGAGTGCCTTTAGAGCGACTTCACCAATTTTAGTTTTTAATAAGGAACGCAACACATTATCTTGGAAAAAATCATCTCCTCCAAGGGGAGCTCGCAGATAAAGATAGGTCGTATCCGTTTGGTAACGATCGACCAATTTAACCGCCTGCAAAAGCTCAAGCGCCTGATTAAAACGTTCTGGACCAAATTGTAGATGGTTTAAGACCTGGGAAACTTGCGTCTGACTGCGTCCATCATCCCAAAAACTTAAAAGATAGTGATACAGAGCAAAGGCATCCGAACCAATGATTGGATAGTAATAAACCAATAGAGCTGTGCTATCTTTTTGAGGAACTCTACCTTGTCCATAAAAGAAATAATCATTCGGCTTCACTATCTTCTCCTTTCTTCCGGAATTGTCGTAGCAGTTCTTCAACTTCGCTCAATTCATTAAAGCGCTTATAGACACTGGCAAATCGAAAATAAGCAATCGGATCTAACTCAGATAAAGCCTCTAGCACATGGTCTCCGACTTTATCTGAAGTGACTTCACCACTCGATGTATTCCGCAAAGTCGTCTCAACCTGTTTCACCAACTCCTTAATTTGCTCCGGTGTAACAGGGCGTTTTTCAGCAGATTGGAAAATACCATTATAAATTTTAGAAGGTTCGAAATTTTCACGACGTCCGTCTTTTTTGATGACAACTAAAGCCTTGGTTTCAATCCGTTCATAAGTTGTATAGCGATGTTGACACTTTTCACAAATACGTCTACGCCGAATGGCAACTCCTTGTTCAACTTGCCGGCTATCAATCACCTTCGTTTGATCACTTTGACATTCAGGACAACGCATGGTTCACCTCCAACGATTCAATACTTCATTATACCATGCCAAACACCGTATTCGTAAAAAATCGGCAAAAAGCACCTTTTCTTACTCCCAGACTTGGTATTCCCGATAGCTCTGCTTGCCACATGTAAACAAAGTAAAAAGCCAGATCGAGCGATCTGACCTTGTACTAATTGGACGTGAAGAGAAAGCACCATCCCCTAACATCTCAGGGAGCAGACAATTGTTCCTCTCAAATTTCAATCTGTTATTTAGAACAGAAATAGACTTCCCTTTAATCAACCACGGTTAATTCTAGACTGCCAACTCCACTTCCATATTCAACTCTGTATACTCCGACTTCCAAGTGTGGTGGGATTACGAAAGTACCGCTGGAAACTTGCTGCCCCTTTTTAAAGGTTTTACCATGACTTGCCAATTTTTGAACCAACCATTGAACTGAATGCAGTGGATTCCCTAATACTTGTGAAGAGACTCCTTGATCCAGTACTTGACCATCTTTGGACAAGACACCTGAAATAGCTGCCAAATCCTCAACGGTATAGTTTCCCTTCAAATCTTGCTCCTGTCCATAGACAATCCGCCCCGCTACTGCAGAATCTGAAACCACGAGATACTTATTTAATTTTGGAAACCAATCCTTAAACCGAGCATCTGGCACTTCAATTCCAGGAGCAATCGTCAATTTCCCCAATAAATCCTCTAGGCTATCTTTCAGAGATAGATCTTCCTTGGCCCGGAAAACCAATTCAATTTCGATGAGCGGCTCCATTAACTCACCAAGAGACACCTCAGCAGGTCCTTGGATAAATTGAGAAGTCGTTTCCTGCCCATAAAACGGTTCTGTTGAATTGAACATTCGCTGTGTCTCTTCACTAGTCAGACTAACCTTGTAGCCTTGGACTTCCTCACCTCTTTGAGCCACGAAAGCATCTTGGATTTGATAAGCTGTATCAATATCTTCAACAACACCATCCAACTCACTCATAGCCAAGGGAGCGCGTTGCTCCAAAGCCTTAAACAACTTTTCCGATACCTCTGCAACTAAATGTTCCTTTTTATCCATAGACAAACACTCCATTTCCTTTTTAGTCATTATAGGAAATTCTCCTTTTAAAATCAATATATTTTCTGAAAATTTTTTATTTTTTGTAAAAAGAAAAAGCAGCTAGTTAGAAAGCTAGCTGCTTTGGAGTAAAAATTAGGCCATTCAAACAAGGCGGGCAAACACTTCCAATCCAAAATGATCACTAACAATCGGGCTGCTCTTGCCATCAAAGATGACAGCCGAACGATCCACCTTCCAATCGCTGGATAAGAAAGCAAAATCGATTCGCAGTGGTGGTGTTTTAGCCTCCCAGCCATCAATATGGCCACCCATAGTAAATTCACCCGAAACTTCTTGAGCTACTAGATGACTATCTTGAAGTTTTAACGGACTGGCTAAAATATGACTGTGCCCCTCTTGACCAGCAGGATTGTTAAAGTCTCCCATCAATACAAGTGGGTAACGACTTGATTCCAACTCCTGCTCTAGACGCTGCCACTCCGCTTGGAAACCTTTATTCCACCAAGATAAATGAACACTGGCAACTTGAATTGTTTGCCCATCGACTACCGTCTCAGCTAGTAAAACTTGACGACGGCGATAGTCGGTTGGATCATCACTATCTGAAACCAGTAATTCCCTAGCTTCAAGCGGCTCCTTCGATAAGATCGCAACACCTTCATGGTAACGATCATAACCAATATGATTATAGGCCCAACTCCAGTAATAAGTTAAACCAACTTTTTTCAATTCTCCTACAAGAACATGGGCAAAATGATCGTCATGAATAGCAAGAAGTGGCTGAGCCACCTCGTAGCCCGCCACTTCTTCCGCAGGGGAAGAGTTAATCTCCTGATTAACTTCTTGCAAACAAATGACATCATATTCCTCACGAACAATTTGCTGAACCAGATCCGCCAGTTTTTGTTCTGGCTCTTCCTCCATCCAAGAATGGGTGTTCAAGGTTAAGAATTTCGCCATTTTTCCCTTTTCTATTTAAAATCTTAAAGTTCTACGCTTGCTACTGTATCATCCTTGGTTCCTTGACCAAGTTTGGTTACAGACACGCTTTGAACAAAGTCTTGATTTGTAAAGACAACAATAGTTGTTGTTTCACGACCAGCTTCACGGATAGCATCCAAATCAGCTGTTACCAAGCGATCTCCACGGACAACTTTTTGACCTTCGGTTACATGAACTGTAAATGGTTTACCTTCCAAACTTACAGTATCCAAACCAATGTGAATCAAAATTTCAAGACCTTCTTCGGTCAAGAGTCCAAGAGCGTGTTTTGTTGGGAAGATGCTCGTTACAGTTGCATCTACTGGTGCATAGAATTCACCCGCACTTGGTTCAACCGCAAAGCCATCACCCATCATTTTTTGCGAGAATACTGGATCTGAAACAGAAGCCAATTCCACAACGTTACCATCTGCAACACTTGCAATTTCAACAGCTTTACCTTGAGGTGCTGAAGATTCCGCAGGGGCATCATCAAAGACTGTCATGACAGTTTGAGGGATAACTTCACCCGAGTCCAATAAATCTTGGATATCTGACTTCAAGACATCTGCTTTTGGTCCATAGATAGCTTGAACTCCAGAGTCTTTCATAACAAGACCCATAGCTCCTTCTTTTTTCCACAAGTCCTCAGATCCAACTTTATCTGGGTCTTTAACCGTAACACGAAGGCGAGTCATACATGCGTCCACATCAGCAATATTGCTTGCTCCACCAAGAAGATTGATAATATTCACCGCTTGTGAAGGTGCTGCTACTTTACCATCAGCAGAACCCGCTTCAGCTGAGTTCGATGCCCCCATACCTTCTTCATAGTTTCCATTACGTCCTGGAGTTGCATAGTTAAATTTGCGAATCATGAAATCTGCCACAAAATACATAACAAGTCCAAAGAGAGCTGTTACCCAAACAAAGTTCAGAATATCCATTCCTAGGCCTGCATTGATTGCTAGAGGTGTACGAGTCAAAAATTCGATACTTCCGAATGAGTGCATCCGCAAGTTAACGATATCTGCCATACCAAAAGCAAGACCTTGGATCAGAGCATACACAACGTAAAGTGGCATAGCCACGAACATAAACATGTACTCAACAGGCTCAGTAACACCAGTTAAAAATACCGCTAGAGCTGTTGCTGTCAACATTCCTTTGTATTTATCTTTTTTGTCAGCATCCACATTTTTGTAGATTGCAAATACGATACCCATCAAGATACCCATCGAACCAATCATTTGTCCTACTTTAAAACGTGCAGGTGTGACTGTCTCTAGAAGGTTATTGTAAGCCGTTGTATCTCCAGCAGCTTTTAGGTTTGTCAAGTCCGTAACCCAAGCCAACCAAAGTGGATCTTGTCCAAATACTGTTTGACCAGCTGTTGCACCCGTCATAATTTCGTAAGTACCACCTAAAGCCGTGTAGTTGATTGGAATCGTCAACATGTGGTGAAGACCAAATGGCAATAGGAGACGCTCCAAGGTACCAAAGAGGAATGGTGCGATAATTGGTGCATTTTCTTGCGAGTTCGCAATCCAAACACCAAAAGCATTGATACCAGACTGAATGACTGGCCATACAACAGATAAAATAATGGCTACAATAACGGAACGAAGAATAACTACAAATGGTACGAAACGTTTTCCGTTAAAGAAAGAAAGGGCATCTGGAAGTTTGCGGTAATTGTAATATTTGTTATAGGCAGTTGCTCCAACAAATCCGGCAATAATACCAACAAATACCCCCATGTTCAAGGCTGGTGCTTCAAGAACACTTACAAAGTAATCTGACACTTTAATGGTTGAACCAAGAAGTGTTTGAACCGTTGCATCTGGATCCTTTAGCATATCTCCGTTAACACCCAGAATAACCCCTGTTAAACGGTTCAAAAGAATAAAGGATAGACCAGCTGCAAAAGCACCACCAGCACGTTCCTTAGCCCAGCTACCACCGATAGCAAGGGCAAAGAGGATGTGGAGGTTTCCGATAACACCCCAACCAATCTGCTCAAGAACGCTACCAATCATCACCAAGGCGCCAACCTCAGGTCCCAACATTGGAATAGACTTACCAATGGAGATCATCAAACCCGCTGCTGGCATAACAGCGATAACCACCATCAGAGCTTTACCGAATTTTTGCCAGAATTCAAAGCTCGTTAGATTTTTGAATGTATCTTTCATCATTCATCTCCTCATATATTTAATATCTTCACGATAGGCAATCGTTTGACTTACAAGAAATATTATACAGTATTCCCGAATCCTTGTAAAGGTTTTCAAAAAGTTTTTGTCTAAAAAGGTTGAAGTCTAAACTTCAACCTTTTTAACTTAAATCTCTCATTTTGTAACCGACACCACGAATTGTTTCAATATAACTAGCTTGACCTTCTAGATCAATTTTTCCTCGTAGATAACGGATATAGACATCCACAATATTGGTTTCTCCTGGATTCTCATATTTCCAAATACGCTCCAGAAGCTCTTCCCGGCTTAGAGCAGTTGGACTGCTCATTAGGGTAACTAGCAGATCATATTCACGTCGGGTCAACGCTAGTTGCTCCCCATTACGGTAAACCAAATGATTAGCCAAATCTACCTTGAGATGGCGGTGCTTGGCTATTTTTTTCATTTGACTACAATGTTGATCAATAAAATCACGCCCTCTAAAAATCGACGCAATCTGTTCTAATAAAACAGGGGCCACAAAGGGTTTGACAGTTGCTACCACAGCATAGCGTTGAATCAACTCCTCCTGCTGCTTCAATTCATCCGGAGTAGCCAGGGCAATAATCACTGCTCCAGGACGAACCTTCTCCAACTCCTGTAAGAAAACTTGATTAGCTTCAATCCCAGCCTGAACGTCAAACAAAAAGAGATCAATTTCAGTTGAGGTCGCCAGGGTAAAAACTTCCTGGTGATGTTGAAACCAATGGACTTCATACCCTGTCGACTCCAACTCAAGGGTGAGGAAACGAGCCAAATGACTTTCCTGCTCAATGATTACAATACGTTTCCCCATAGTTTCTCCTTATTCTTCAGAATACCAAGAATAGTGGTAAATCCCTTCCTTGTCCTTACGCTCATAAGTATGTGCTCCGAAATAATCCCGTTGTGCCTGAATCAAGTTAGCTGGTAGATTCGCAGCTCGGTAACTATCATAGTAATTAATAGCACTCGCAAAAGTTGGAACTGGTAGTCCATGCTGAATAGCCAAAGCCACAACTTCACGAACAGCAGCTTGATATTCTGCTGTTACTTGACGGAAATAGTCATTCAAAAGTAGATTTGGTAAGTCTGCATCTTCCTTGTAGGCATCTGTAATCTTTTGCAAGAAGCGAGCACGGATAATACATCCAGCACGCCAGATAGAAGCAATCTCACCAAATGGTAAATCCCATCCTTCTTCCTTACTTGCCACGCGCAATTGCGCAAAACCTTGTGCATAAGACATAATTTTAGAGAAATAGAGAGCCTTACGGATTTTCTCAATCAACTCAGCCTTATCTCCTTCAAAGGCTGCTACATCTGGACCAGCTAAAACCTTGCTAGCTTCAACCCGTTCCTCTTTATAAGTAGAGATATAACGAGCAAAGACTGATTCTGTAATCAAAGGTAGAGGTACACCTAAATCCAAAGCAGATTGACTCGTCCACTTACCAGTTCCCTTGTTCCCTGCTGCATCCAAGATATAGTCTACAATTGGGCCATCTTGATCTTGGTCATCTTTACGACGAAGGATATCCGCTGTAATTTCGATAAGATAAGAATCTAGCTCCCCCTGATTCCACTCCGTGAAAATATCAGACATTTCTTCCGCAGATAGTCCTAAAAGCCCTTTCATCAAGTCATAACTCTCTGCAATCAATTGCATATCGCCATACTCAATTCCATTATGAACCATTTTCACATAATGTCCAGCTCCATTTGGACCGATATAGGTCACACAAGGTGCTCCATCTTCAGGTGCTTTAGCAGAAATCTCTTCCAAGACATCTGCGACTAACTCATAGGCTTCCTTTTGTCCACCAGGCATGATAGACGGTCCTTCTAAAGCACCTTTCTCACCACCAGAAACTCCAGTTCCAATGAAGTTGATTCCTGAATCCGCTAATTCCTCATTCCGACGAATTGTATCTTTGTAGAAAGTGTTTCCCCCATCAATCAGGATATCCCCCTTATCTAAATAGGGAAGTAAGGCTTGAATAGTTGCATCAGTTCCAGCCCCAGCTTGAACCATCAACATAATGCGACGAGGTGTTTCAATGGAAGCTACGAATGATTCCACATCATAACTCGGTACAAAGTTCTTATCCGGATGGCTGGCAAGCACATCATCCGTTTTTTCTTTACTACGGTTATAGATTGCTACCTTATAACCACGGGACTCGATATTGAGAGCAAGATTACGTCCCATTACAGCCATACCAACAACACCAAAATTTGCTTTTGACATGAGTTTCTCCTTAAACTATTTGTTCCCATTATACCACCTAGAAAAGTCTTCTGCAATTTTTAGAAAGAGCAAAAACTGCGGACAAGGGTCACGCAGTTTCTCTTTCATTAGGCAGCTTCTACCTTTTCTTTAATTTGAATCTCTCCGTCTTTCAAGTCAGCTACCAGTTCTTTAGCTTCTAAGTGATCGAGGTGGAAATCAGTTACACGGTCTCTGATTTCTTGCTCAATGACTCTGCGAAGTGGTCGAGCTCCCATAGCGGGATCATAACCTTTTTCAATCAACATGTCTTTCACTGGCGCGGTGACATCTAAGCGAATTTCTTTTTTACCTAAAGTTCGATTCACATCTGCTAACATCAAATCTACAATCTGGGCCAAATCCTCTTTTTCAAGATGGCGGAATTCAATCACTGCATTAAAGCGGTTAAGGAATTCTGGACGGAAGTACGGAGCTAATTTTTCCATCAAATCTTGATCATCCGCCTCAGTATGATGGTAACCAAATCCAGCATTAGAAGTGGCAATAATCACTGTGTTTTTGAAGTTGACCCGGTTTCCTTGACCATCCGTCAAATGACCATCATCCAAGACCTGTAAGAGCAAGGTTAGAACTTGTGGATCAGCCTTTTCAATTTCATCAAAAAGAAGAATGGAGTAAGGGTTTCTGCGGACTTGTTCGGTTAAGGTATTACCATTATCATCATAGCCCACATAACCAGCAGTTGTACCAATCAATTTCGAAACTGCTGTTTTATCCGCATATTCAGACATATCTAGGCGAATGACAGCGTCTTTATTGCCAAATAATTCCAGGGATAATTGTTTGGCTAACTCTGTTTTACCGACTCCAGTTGGGCCCACAAAAAGGAAGCTACCAATTGGACGATTCCCATCATCAAAACCAGCGCGGTTACGGCGAATTGCACGTGCAACCATTTCTACAGCTTGATGCTGTCCAATTACTTGATGTTCTAAACGATCTTTTAACCCCTTCAAACGCTCAATGTCATTTTCTCCCATTTGAGCAACTGGAATTCCTGTCAAACGTTCTACTGATTCTGCTACATCATTCACAGACGCTTCCATTTGTTTGCTCGCTCTTTGGTCATGGATTTGCTTCTCCAAGTCCTCAATCCGAAGTTTGTGCTGCAAAGCTACTTCAAAATCTTGAGCCTCCACGGCCTGTTCTTGTAGCTCTTTCTCGGATTGCACCTCAGCTTCCAATTGAAAAACATCTACTTCAGAATGTTGTGCTGCTAAATGGGCTGCCGTAATATCCAGCAAGTCAATTGCTTTATCTGGAAGACTTCTTTGTGGAATGTACTGAACAGAGTAATCAACTGCTGCTTGTAGAACACTATCTGGCAAAATTACATTGTGATGGTTTTCATAGAGTGGACGAATTCCTTTGAGAATCTCAACAGTTGCTTCTGGAGAGGGAGCCTTCACTTTCACCTCATTAAAGCGTCGTGCCAAGGCTGCACTCTTCAAAATGGTATTCCGATACTCATCTTCCGTGGTTGCCCCGATTAAGGTTAACTCACTCCGAGATAAAGCCGGCTTGAGAATATCTGCTAGTCCCTTCGAGCCACTCTCTCCACCTGTGCTGCCAGCACCAAGGATTTGATGAATTTCATCAAAGAAGAGAAGGATATTTCCAGCTGCTTGAACCTCCTCCAGTAGCTTTTGAATGGTCTCTTCAAAACTACCTCGGTACTGGCTACCAGCTTCAAGGTTGGAAATATCAATGGAAATAATTTCCTTATCCTTAATTGCAGCTGGTACCTCTCCTTTTACAATAGCTTGGGCTAGACCTTCTACAATAGCTGTTTTACCAATACCTGCATCCCCAACAAGAATTGGATTATTTTTAATACGACGAGCTAGAATTTCAGCTGCTTCTTGAATTTCTTTCTCACGACCAAGAACCGGATCTAAGCTTCCTTGGCGAGCTTCTTCTGTTAAATTACGGCCTAATTTTCCTAAAACACCATCCATCTTTACTCCTTTCCGTTGAACAACTTCCTGGGTGTTCCCCATCTCTTGCTGACGATAGGCTGCAAATTGTTCAGGGCTAACTTCCTGCCCATTAATCCGATACCGGCGCGTTTGTCCTTGAAAGCCTTGCGAAGCCATCAAGCGTCTCATGAGTTCATCCATTTGATTAAATTGGTTGTTGTAGTAGTTTGTCATATATCGTTACCTCTTCATTTTTAAATACTATAGATCAGTTAGTCTTTGACCAATACTTACTTTTTGACCTTTACTGACCATAATTAATTTTAACAAGATTGTAACATATTGTCAACATTTTGTTACCTTTTTTTACAAAAAAATTCCTGAGAGTAAAACTCCCAGGAAAATAAAGGTTATTCTTCTGTAAAGAGGTCTTGAAGAGAAGCAAAAGGATTATTATCTTTCCTAGTCTCAGCCTGCTGCCGAGCATAGTCCTCCTCAGACAGTACTTGCCAAGCAGCCCCCTGCGGCATACTATCCTCTGCTTCCTCCTCTGGCGTCAAAACCTTGAGAGGAATCTCTAAGAGAATATTATCAGCCACACTATCTTTCAAGCTAATACCGTCACCTTCAATCGGCAACAAATACAAGGCTTCTTCCTCACTCAGAGAAGTAGCCTCCTCAGCATCGCCAAATACTTCTGCTACCGGGTAATTTTCTTGTAACACGACTGGCTCAAGACTACGACTTGAAGCTAGGGTAATATCATAAGACAACTGATACTCTAAAAAATAGAGACCATTATCATAACTCACTTTTCCAACAGCTCTTAATTGGCTTAAATCTAAAATTTCAGGATTCCGTTCCTGTAAAGATTTTAACAAATCCAATTCTTGATCAAACACTAGGCCATTCGGCTGACGACGAATTTCTTGTAAATGAAACATAAAACTCCTTACATTTTTTCCAAACGGGCAATCCGTTCAGGAATCGGTGGGTGGGTATAGAAAAGACGCTGCATGCTACTCATTTTTCTAGGCTCATTG
The DNA here is from genome assembly GCF_054331515.2 of Streptococcus sp. 10F2. Classification (NCBI taxonomy): domain Bacteria; kingdom Bacillati; phylum Bacillota; class Bacilli; order Lactobacillales; family Streptococcaceae; genus Streptococcus; species Streptococcus sp. 10F2. Next base: position 101,067 of record NZ_JBTGGE020000002.1, read on the forward strand.
ATATAAAGAGCAGCACTGGCCTCATCTACTGGACGCTTACTAGCTGGTCCGCCTTCTAACTTTTGAAGGGCTGAAATCATCCCTTTCGGATTGCGGGTTAATTCCACACTAGAAGCATCTGCCAAAAATTCCCGTTGACGCGAAATAGCTAATTGTACTAAGGTCGCAGCAAGTGGTGCCAAAATAATGGCCAACAAGGATAAGAGGAGAAATACAACATTCGCCACTCCCTGCTGATTATCATCCGAGGAAGAGCGACGACGGCCTCCCATACTGTACCAAAGATTCCGTCCTGCTATATTCGATAGCATCGTCACAGCACTAGTCAAAGCTACTGCAATAGTTGAGATACGAATATCATAGTTCCGAATATGGCTAACTTCGTGACCTATAACAGCTTCTAATTCCTGTCGATTCATCCTATCTAATAAACCAGTCGTAGCTGCAACAGCTGCATTTTTGGGATTTGAACCGGTTGCAAAAGCATTCGGTGATGGATCTTGTACCACATAAACTCGTGGCATAGGAATCTGGGCTACCATAGCCATATCTTCTACAATATGGTAATAATCTGGATAGTCCTTCTCATGAATTTCCTGAGCTCCATTCATATACATCACCATTTCCGTAGCTTGGAAAATCATACTTAGAGCGTAGATACCCCCAATAATGAAGGCCGTCAAAACTCCTCCCCAAATATTCCCCAACCAAAGATAACCAACTGCAGCTCCAATCAAGGCTAAAAGGAGAAAAAAGACAAAGAGCAATACCCAGGTACGCCTTTTATTACTTGCAATTTGGTCAAATAACATCTCAATCTCCTAATCCATTACTGCCAAAATCAATTTTAGGAACAACTTTTTCTTCCTCAGGAATTTGTAGAAAATCCTCTGGTTGAAAGTGGAAAAAATTAGCAATGATATTGGTTGGAACGGTCTCTAATTTTGTATTGTATTTAGCAGTTACGCTATTGTATAGCTGCCGAGAATAAGCAATTTTATTCTCTGTGTTAGTCAACTCCTCTTGCAGCTGAAGATAGTTAGTATTAGCCTTGAGATCTGGATAATTCTCTGCAATCGCAAAGACACCTGAAACCTGACGGCTAAGAGCATCACTAGCGGCCATAGCCTCGGCAGGGCTGGTTGCTTGCTGAATCTGGGTGCGGAGACTTGTAATTTTATCTAGAGTAGACTGCTCGTATTTGCCGTAACCCTTTACAGTCTCCATTAAATTAGGAATCAAATCATTCCGGCGCTTCAGCTGGACGTCAATCTGACTCCAAGCCTCTTGGGTTTGCATACGTGAACGAATGAGACCATTATAGGACACAACTCCATAAACAAGTAGCACTATCAACAATCCAAATATAATCCACATTTCTAAGCATACTTCCTTTCGTAAAACTAGTACTAGTATATCAAAATTGAAGGGGAATGTGTTAGAATAAAGGAACAGAGGGAGGGGTTATGAAACCAGAAATATTCTATCAAAAACTTGAAGAACAGGGCTTTTCGCTAAGCCAAAAACAAAAGCAACAATTTGAAACCTACTATGAGTTATTGGTTGAATGGAATCAGAAAATCAATCTTACCGCTATCACAGATAAGGAAGAAGTTTATCTCAAGCACTTTTATGATTCCTTGGCTCCAGTTCTCTTAGGCCAAATAAATCACCAAGACTTAAAACTACTCGATATCGGAGCTGGAGCAGGATTCCCTAGTCTTCCGATGAAAATCTTATTGCCTGAACTGGAAGTCACTATTATCGATTCCTTAAACAAACGAATCCAATTTCTTCACCTACTAGCCGAAAATCTCGAACTAGAGAAAGTTCATTTCATCCATGGACGTGCAGAAGACTTCGGTCAAGACAAAACATACCGTGCAACATTTGACCTTGTAACCGCGCGTGCAGTTGCTCGCCTTCCCATTCTTGTGGAATTAACCGTTCCCTTTCTCAAGGTTGGGGGTCAAGTCCTAGCACTCAAAGCCAGTGATGCCCAAGAAGAAATCCAGGAAGCTCAAACTGCCTTAACGAGCCTCTTCACAAAAGTCATTCAATCCCACAATTACCAACTTCCTAATGGAGATCCACGGGCTCTAACCACCTTAGAAAAACGAAAAGAAACTCCCAACAAGTATCCACGTAAAGCCGGGATTCCTAACAAACGTCCCTTATAACATAAAAAGACAGAAGTTCGTTCTCAATGTCATTAAGTTAAGGATTTCGAAAGCTCGATTTATGAGCTTTCGAAATCCTTTTTTTGCTATACTTAGGCTAAAGGAGGTGGATAGAATGCCAAATCAAGTAAAGAAGCAACTACGAAAAAGTATTGCTGCTGTGATAGAGCGAGAGCGAGGAAGTTTGATCCATAACCCATCTGATTTTTCTCGTAATCGGGAACTATCTCTCAATAAAACGGTGAATTTAATCCTTGGTATGTCCGG
>NZ_JBTGGE020000003.1:0-94667 GCF_054331515.2 Streptococcus sp. 10F2
CAACAATATCTTGAATCACTAGCAGTTTTGAAAGACTTTCCAATTGTCTATATTGACGAAACAGGTATTGATACTTATCTATATCGTAAAAATGCCCGTGCACCCAGAGGCGAAAAGATCCATTCGAAAATTAGTGGTCGTCGTTTTGAACGAACTTCTATTGTATCAGGACAAGTTGGTCAGACTTTTATAGCTCCAATGATTTACAAAGAGAGTATGACTAGCGATTTCTTTGTAGAGTGGTTTAAACAAGAGCTTCTACCATCTTTAAAGACTCCTCATGTTATTGTTATGGACAATGCAAGTTTTCACCCTAAGAAAATATTAGATAAACTTTCTATCTATGCTGGTCATTTCTTTTTACCTCTACCACCGTATTCTCCAGAATTAAATCCTATTGAAAAAAGCTGGGCTATTTTAAAAAAATCAGTTACAGAATTACTTCGTAAAATGGACTCTATAACTGATGCAATAACATACTATTTAAAAACTAAATGACTATAAATAGCAAGGATACTCAAAATTCAGGATGGAGTCTATCTACCCCTTCAGATGTCAAACTATCCCTTGGAATTTCGTTCACCTATAGCATATTTCAAAATCCTTGTCACAACCCAAACATCCAAATTCCAACAAGGGCTAAAACAAATTGTACCAGCCCAATAATCAGGATATAGGAGCCGTAGACTGGGGCGTTTTTCATAAAGGTGCGTAAATCTAGCCGGAGGCCGATGGCTGCCAGAGCAAGCCATTCCAACCAGGTCATTAAACTTTGGAGACTGACAGTTAGCGGATCTGGTAAATCCAATAAAATATTGAGCAGACTTGCCAAGATAAATCCGTAGAGGTAATACGGAACTTTTTTCAAAGGATTAGCCTTCTTGACTGGTGCCATTTCTTTTTCTTTTGTCCAAAATTCAAGGAAAAAAAGAACAGGGACTAGGTACAAAATACGAGTCAGCTTAAACAGCATTGCCAAGGGAAGGACGGCTGGGGAAAGAAGATTAGCCGCTGCTGCGACTTGCCCCACTGATTGCAAGGTACCACCAATGAGGGCAGCTTGTTGGAGATCCTGCAAATTGAGTAGGACAGCGGCTAAAGGAAAGAGAAACATCAGCAGAGTCCCCAAAAGATTCACCAAAACAATGGCTGTACCCTTCTCCTGCTCAGAAGCCTTGGTCAGTGGAGCTAGAGCACCAATAGCTGATGAACCACAAATAGCCGTTCCACCAGCCAAAAGGGTCGAGGCATCCCGCGAAAATCCTAACCTCTGAGCCAGTCTGTAACTCCCTATCAAGGAAAGCATAAATACTAGACTAACAAAAGCTAGAGAAGGGAGTCCCATCTGACCAAAGTTTTGGGTATCCATTGTAAAAGCTAGTAGGATAATAGCATACTCCAAGAAACGACTCTCCGCCAATTTAGTTCCTAAACTTAGTTTAGGAGAACGGAGTAAGGTATTGCCCAAAATCATCCCCAATACTAGAGCTAGCGGGGCAACTCCAATCAACGGGATAAATTGGGCCAAGGTAAAAGCTAGCAAGGTTACAAAGAGTGAGGCCGCAAGGCCAGGCAGGTGATTACGTGTCATAAAATCCTTTCTAAAAAAGAATCCCTCACTCTTGAAAAACAGGATTCAGAGAGAGGGAACATTTAACATAGAGGGAAAACGAATGGCTAACCGTCCTAGAGTCCAAAAACGTCAGATTAAGGGATATTTAAAATCCTTAATCTTGGAATCCCTTGGGATTCAAGCATTGCCAATTCCAAGCGTGGCGACACATATCCTCCAAGGTCATTTTAGCTGTCCAGCCCAATTCTTGCTGGGCCTTACTCGGATCGGCATAGCAGCTAGCAATATCCCCTGGACGTCTTTTGTAGATTTTATAGGGAATCTCATGGCCCACTGCTTGGCTGAGTCCCTGAATCATCTCCAAAACAGAGTAGCCCTTACCTGTTCCTAAGTTATAAAGGGATAGGCCTGATCCTGGAAGCCACTTTTTCATAGCGGCCACATGACCCTGGCTAAGATCAACAATATGGATATAATCCCTCACACCTGTCCCATCAGGGGTATCATAATCATCTCCAAAAACGCGAACATGGTCATGACATCCACTGGCAACTTGGGTAATATAGGGGACCAAGTTAGTAGGGACGCCTTGAGGATACTCCCCTAGACGTCCACTGGGATGAGCTCCAATAGGATTAAAGTAGCGTAAAATAACCAAATTCCAGGTCTGATCCTTAGCATGGAGGTCACGAAGAATTTCTTCACTCATGAGCTTGGTTCTACCATAGGGATTGGTGACTGAAAGGGGAAAATCTTCTCGAATAGGTAGTTTGTGCGGATGTCCATAAACCGTAGCTGAAGAACTAAAAATTAGGTTTTTACAACCGACTTCTTCCATGACATCCAATAACCGTAGTAGCCCTACCACATTATTATCGTAGTAGATTAACGGTTGCTGGACAGATTCCCCGACTGCTTTAAAACCAGCAAAGTGAATCACTCCCGTCACATTATGCTGGGAAAAAATTTGTCGCAACAAAGCTCGATCCCGAACATCTCCCTCGTAAATAGGGAAAGCCTGGCCGGTCAATTCTTTGACCACTTCCAGGCTTTTGGGATGTGAATTGCTGTAATTGTCTAGAACTAGGACTTTATGACCAGCCTCTAATAGTTCCAGAACTGTATGGGAGCCGATAAAACCGGCTCCTCCAGTCACCAAGATAGTTTCAGTCATCCGCTACCCCCTTGTTTTATTTTTTATCGCGGTTTCGACGTGAACGACTGCGTTCTTCTTTAACTTTCTTAGATTTTTTCTTTTCTTTCTTCTTAGATTTTTGAGCTTTTTTTCCGTAGTTTCCGTAATTTCCGTAGTCTCCATAAGAACCATAGCGTTCCATTGTGGTATCTACTTTATTCAAGATTACGCCAAGGAAAGAGGTACCGGTCTGCTCTAGTTGTTCAACTGCTTTTTCTACAGCTTTACGCTTATTAGATCCGGATTCAACAACAAGAACGGTTGCATCTCCTTGTTGAGCAATAATGGCCGCATCGATTACCATTCCAATCGGTGGGGTATCAATGATGATGTAATCATAATACTTGCGTAGAATGTCAATCATCTTATTGAAATTTTGACTCTGAAGAAGACCCGTTGGATTCGGCGATACTGGACCAGATTGAATGACATAGAGGTTTTCAATATCTGTGTCACAAAGACCTTCTGAAAGATCCTTTTTCCCCGTTAGGTAATCTGTCAGACCTGTAATCTTATCCCGGGTAGAAAAGACACCGGACATAACACTATTCCGAATATCCGCATCCACCAATAGAGTCTGGTAACCTGAACGCGCAAAGGCAATGGCCAAATTCACAGAAGTGGTTGATTTTCCTTCCCCTGGCTGTACAGAGCTAATAGAAATAACATCAATGCTATCTCCACTCAACTGGATATTCGTCCGTAGAGCATTGTAGTATTCTTCGGTTCTTTCCGCATCTTCCCGACGCGTCCGATTTAATTTTAATGTTGGCATGCAGTTAACTCCCTTATTTTAGTTTCGTAAAGTCTGGTACCACACCCAAAAGTGTCAAGCCCATCATTTCTTCAACATCTTCTGGTTTTTTCACGCGGTCATCCACAATTTCCGCAACCAAGATAATCACAACCATCAGTGCTCCACCTGCTACAAATCCGAGCAGAACATTACGACGAATATTTGGTGAAACCGGTTGACCATTGACTTGTCCCTCTTCCAAGGTAGTTACGTCAGATACTTTGGTAACCTCAATAATTTTATCTGCCGCAGCTTGACGAACTCCATTGACAATCCGAGCCGCTTCTTCCGCAGATTCGTCTTGCACACTGACAGATACAATACGCGTATCTGCTGGGACAGTCACATTGATTTTAGAAGCCAATTGTGAAGTTCCCATATCCAAGCCCAAGTCTGATATCACTCGACTCATAACATCCTGAGAAAGGATGATTTCCTTGTAGTCCTTAACCAAATAAGTACCCGCTTGCAAGTCTTGGTTGGTCAAACCTGGATTGTCTTGTTGATGGCGATTTACCACGTAAATCCGAGTTGTACTTTGGTACATGGGAGTCGCCACATAGAGGCTATATCCTAGAGCTAAGATAGCTGTCAAAAGGGAAAAGAAGATCACTAAGAATTTCCGTTTCCAAACCGTCCGTAACAGACTTAGGATATCAACTTCCACTTGATTATTTTGCTTTTTCATGAGTTCTCCTAAATAAATTCGTCTTCTAATAACAATTCTTGATTGGTGATAAAGAGCTTGTGAGCTCTTTCTAGGCCATAATTCTTCCGAATAATCTTATAGGCCTGATCCATATAAGGGGGACGCTTCTCCAGATTGTGCATGTCACTTGCGACAAAGTGGACCAAATCTTGGTCCAAAAAGAAGCGGGCCCGTTTTTTCATAAATTTGTACTTATCCCCAAAGAGCTTAGGTGGAAGCACTGATGAGGAATTAATCTGCATATAGCAGCCCATCTTAATCAGGTCCTCTACCTTCTCGGCATCCATATCCAAGGCATGGTAACGCTCAATATGGGCCACCACTGGGGTAATCCCCAAGTGTAAAACCGCTGAGAGAGCCTTATAAATATCTCGGTAAGGAGTATCCATACTAAATTCAATCAGGGCATACCCGGTATCCCCTAGAGTTGGGAATATCCCATCTTCTAATTTTCGCAAAGCTTCAGAATTAAAGTAAATCTCCGAACCATAGAGAATGGTGAAATTTGGACCGATCTCAGGTTCCAAAGCCTTAACTTTTTGAAAATTTTCCGCAAATTTTTCTTCTGGTGTGTCGAAAAGAGCCTTACGACGGTGAGAAGTAGCAATCACCGTACGCACACCTTGTCGGTAGGATTCTTCCAATAAAGCGCGACTATCCTCCAAGGTTTCAGCACCGTCATCCACATCAAAAATAATATGAGAGTGAATATCAATCATGCTTATTGTCCCTCCAAAACAGACTGAATGTTCGCTTTAGCGTTGGCAAGACTATCAGGATTCACTTCCATTACATAAAGTTGAGAGCCTGGCATAGCATAAGACGGTTTGTCCATGCTACCAGTACCTTCCAAAGCCTGAGATTCAATCTGATATTGACCACCTGACTCCAATTGGCTATTAATCAAAGTCATCATCGTCTCTAAACTCATATCTGTCTGAATAGAATCTTGAAGCCCTTGAATGATTTGAGGATAATTCTTCAAGGCATCCGCTGACATCAACTTGCGAAGTACCGCAGCAATGACCTTCTCTTGGTTTTTTCCACGGTCATTATCCCCTCCTTCAAGACTATAACGTTCCCGAACAAAGGCTAGAGCCTTCTCAGAATCCAAATGAACGGTACCTACCGGGAATTCATAATTCCCGTGTAAACTCGTAAAGGCTTGCTCATTCTCGACATCCACACCACCAACTAAATCAATTAACTTGAGGAAAGAAGTAAAGTTAAGCCGGACATAATAGTGAATAGGGGTTTCATAAAGATTTTCTAATGTATGAATGGAAGCATCAACTCCATAAATACCCGCATGGGTTAGTTTATCTTGCTGGTTATTCCCTCCATCCGCAATCGGTACATAAGCATCCCGTGGTGTTGTCGTCAATAGAATTTTTTGACTCTCACGATTAACCGTCATAAGAATATTGACATCGGATCTAGAAACAGAAGTAATTGGCCCATAAGTATCAATTCCGCTGACATAAATTGTGAACGCTTGAGCGTTTGGATCCTGCCGACCAGTCTCCAATTTCCGCCGTACCTTGTAAGTATGAAGTGGAGTCAAGCCATCCATAAAATTAGGAAACTCACTCTGAATGGTATCTGCAAAAATGCTATTTACCACAATCGCTTGTGCTTGTCCCTCCTTCAATTGCTTGTAGGCATCCACATAGGAGCTAGAACTTTCAAAATTTGGACTGACTTGCTTTGTAGTTGCCAAATCTTCCTGCAATTTCGTCAAGTTCTCCTTATCCGTCTCCATTGGCGCTAGGATTTTTTCAACCTGACTGATGTCCTTAATGTTACTGTTTTCAGGTGCATAGACTGTTAACTCATACTCAGTATAATTCGCTTGATTGTTGAGTCGAGAAGAAAAGCCCACCAATTGCCGAACTCCAATAGAAGCTACGCCCGTAACTGCTAAGCCCAGCACTAAGATAAAGGTTACCCAGGCACGCGCTGGGAAACGCAGTAAAACCCAAAGCAGAATTCCGAGCACCACAAGGGATACAAGCATTAAAATCCAGTTCAGATTATATACAGCTAAAATACCATAACGAAAAAGACTATATACCAAATAGGCAGTTAGCAGAACGACCAACCCCCAAAGGATCCAGTTGATGATTTTCAAAATAGGATTCGTCTCAATCCGATTTCTTCTACTTCTAGACATGTTTTCCTCAATAGGATACTGGGACAGCCCAGTCCTCCCTTTTTATTTTTTAGTCATTATATCTCTCCTATTATACCACAAATCAAGAATTGTCAAGCTTTAAGACCGAAAAAAGAGCCCTTACGGACTCTACTTATGGTGGAAATATAGAAATTTAAGAAAATATTCTAAGGCATTTTCTGTGATTCTTGAATTTTTTTCATTTTTTCCAAAAGATTTGTCTTACTATTTTTCAACGCACCTTGTTTACGAGCGTTTTTCTCATGGAAGCGTCGTACCTGGGCTTTACCCTTATCATCTAGTTGATATTTTCCCATAATCTTACTTTCTTTCATAAAGCTTGAGAGTTTGAAGTTCTGTCTCCAACTCCGTGTAAGTCGTTGCCAATTCCTTCTCCACATCTTCTAGGAGAGGTTGATTGGAATTCACTACCATATAACGCGGACGAACACTTTCTAAATCATTCGCCAAACGTAGTTGATTTTCTGGTAAATGTAAGTAATAGGCTGGACTGAGAAGAGCTGATGCTGACCATTTACCAGACGCTTGGTACCAGTTAGCTCGACTATCCCAAGCATAAATGATATCCGATCTGTTGGATTCTTGTTGTAAATAGGCTAACACATTTTGACGCTCTGCATTCAGTGCTCTCTCCCCAATTACTCTTACTCCTAAAGGAAGAAAAACCAAAACAGCCCCTAACAGTAACGGTAGGTAAAACAGATTGGTCACATATCTCCGGAAAAGAGAAGTCTCCTTCCGCATCTTCTGATGTCGACCATATTGAAGCCCACTCTGTATGCGATCAAAAATAAATACCTGTAGCAACCAGAAGTAAAGAATACCTGGCAGTAATTGATGAAAACCAAATTCCCCCTGGGTGCTCGCAACAAGCCAAATCCCCAAACTTCCCAAGATTCCCAATGGCAAGAAGAAAAGACCTTTCTCCGTACGAGGGGCTTGACTTAACCCAATCAATCCCATAGGTAAACCGAGACCTAGCACTACAAGGAAATAAAAGAGAGCCGGTTGTAATTGACTAAGCCCCTCAAACTGCAGGCTCTGCCACGTATAGGAAGTCTGATTCAAGGCCTGGCCAAAGGTCCCATTCCAAACAGTGATATAACCTAATGGATAAAACACAAGCGAAAAACCGATTAAAGCGGCTAATAATTGTGACAGACCTCTAGCAGACTTTTTAGCCCGAAGATTGCGATAGAAAAGATAAAGGAAATTAACCCCGTAAAAGAAGAGCCCCGTAAAAGGATCAATCATTACCACTACGGCAGCAAGTGCTCCATATTTAAAGAATCCCTTGTTTGCTTCTTCGTCCTGGCTCAAATCTAATAACAAATTACATGCAAGTAACAAAAAAGGAAGCGTAAAGAGAAGAGGATAGAGACCTCCGAACCCTAAAATGAGGATTAAAAAATAAAAGAAATGGGTCGATGCTCCAGCTACCTCTGCCTTGCCTGATAAGCGATGAGCCAAGGCAAAGGCCTTACGCCCACTCACATACAAAACAAGAAACTGAAGACCAATCAAAAGAATTGTCCCCTGGTAAGAGGAACCCAACCAAATCAATCCATAAAATAAAATCCCAGCTGTACCATAAAAGTCCGCATAAGGCAGTTGCCCCTGCTGCAAGGCCCAAGCCGCATAAAGGATTTGTTCCTGTAGATTCGTCGCAACATTTGTAAGAAAGGGATTCGCCACACTGAAAAAGGCCAGCAAAAAACTCCAAATCAAGGGGCTGACAAAGGGAAGGTGAATATCTTCCTTCAAATCATCGTGTGAGATTCGATGTTTGGACCGACGTTCCCAACGAGATTTCGCATGTTGTTCCATCATAGCATACTCCTTTTTTCATTCCTTTCTAGTATACCAAAAAAGAAGGGCACTCGGAACTTCCAATCGAAATTCCTTGTCCTTCTTTTCACTAGAGGAGTGGCGCAAAAATCTGGACCACTTCCTTAATCAAGCGCTGATACCAAACCGGTTTAAAGGTTTGATCCGTCACTTCAATAGATTGGTCAAAAATGGATTGAAAATCCTTGCCCATGTCTTCTAAACTATTCGTTTTATACATGAGCACAGCATTTTCATAGTGATGGACTAGACTACGGTAATCAAAATTGATGGTTCCTACCACACCCAAGTAATCATCAACCAAAACATTTTTTGAATGCACAAAGCCCGGTTCATATTCAAAAATACGAACGCCGGCACTCAATAAATCGAGATAGGCTCCACGAGTGACCAGCTGAATCACCTTTTTATCAGGGATATAAGGGGTCACGATACGGACATCCACTCCTCTTAAAGCTGCATTTTTGATATCCTCGGTCAAGTCATAATCCATGATCAGATAAGGGGTCGTGATATAAACATAATCTTGAGCCTGTGTAATTAAATTCTGATAAACCTTTTTCCCAACAGGATCTCTATACATAGGCTTTGGCCCAGAACCATAGGGAATGTAATAACCTTGCCCTTCTTTTTTTTCTTCCAAAAAGTGGTAACGATCAATCGCCTCCAACTGACCTTGGTTGATATACCAGTTAATCAAAAAGAGCCGAACAAGAGCCTGTACAGCTTGCCCTTCTAAACGAATACCACCGTCTTTCCAATGTCCAAAGCGTAAGCGTTGGTTAATGTACTCATCAGCCAAATTCACACCGCCAGTGTACCCGACTTCTCCATCTATAACCAAAATTTTACGATGGTCGCGGTTATTGTAAACAACAGTCATTCGTGGGACTACTTTGTTGAAGCGATGGGCTTCAATGCCCATCGCTCGTAATTGCCGAACATAGTCTCCTGGCAGGGTAGCCATACAACCGATATCATCGTAGAGAAATTTAACCTCTACCCCTTGAGCTGCCTTACGTTTAAGGATTTCCAATATTTGGTCCCACATCAGACCGGGTTCAACAATGTAATATTCCAAAAAAATGAATTTCTGGGCAGCTTCTAAGTCCTGTAAAAGCGAGTGGAAATACTCTTCCCCTAAAGCAAAATACTCTGATTGAGTTCCCGTATAGATAGCAGCATTCGTATCCGTTTTAAGCAGGGCTTGCATAATGCCAGCCACAGATTGATTGTCTTCCCGAATCTCCTCCAGCTTGGACTGAGAGGAAGGGACGAAAAAATCATATTTGCCAATAGCCTCCAACTGTTGGATTTCTTTTTTGGAGAGCCGTCTTTCACCAAACATAATGTAAAGTAAAGGGCCTAAGACGGGTATCATGGCCACCAATAACCAAGTTACCTTACTATCTGGTGCCATATTTCGATTAAAGATTGAAATAACAGTGGCAAGTGTGATCAATACAATAAATCCTAACCAAACATAGGGAAACATGCTGCCGAAATAAAAGAAGGCAGTAAAAACCAGAGTTAATTCTGCCAACATAATTGCAATACTAAAGCCATATTTCCACATGATTAATCGTAATTTACGCACAGTTTTCCCTCTTACTTATCCAGTTCGTTTAAAAACCTTCTCAGGCTCTAACTCTCCGTCATAATCGTATTCAGTATCTGTAATGTATAATTGGTGATTCTCCACACGATAGAGCATATATTCCTCGTCAACCATCATGCCTTCCGAATCGATAATTTCCACATGTCGAACAATTTTATTGCCATTCATATCATCTGAGATTAAGGTCCCTTGCCCATCTTTCATGGTCAAGTGATAATTTTCTTCCTCAGCTGATGACATATAGGTACCATCTAAATTCTCTGGAATCGCTAAAACTGTTTCTTCTTCTACAGGTTGCTCTTGCTTCGATTTTGTCGAGCAGGCTGTCAATCCTAGGGCAAGAAGTAAAACCATCCCTATGGTCAGCCATTTCTTGGACATTTTGCTACTCCTAAACTACTTTTTCCCATCTAGTATACACCATTTTTATCAAAATGTTAGGTTTTTTACTCACTTATCCAACCTTTTCGCACCTGACCGACAAAATGTAATGAACCTGTAATGAAAATCGGACGTTTTTTCTCATTTCGAATAAAAGAGACCAAATCCCTATCCAGACGCTCTAACCCCAAGGATGTTCCATCCTCTAGTCCACCCTCAAACGGCACTAGATAAAATTCGGCTTGCGGCAAGTGTTCCCGTAAATAGACCAGCATATCTGTATAATTTTTTCTCGGTAAAAAACCTAAAAGAAAAATCGGCGCTTCCCACGCATGGCTCTTAACAAACTGGAGTAAACGCTCCATGGCAGGCACATTATGAGCCCCATCCAAATAAACCCCAGCCTCAAGTTCTTCTAGACGACCAGGCCAGTTCACGCGCTCCAGCGAAACCCGCATCTGAGCCTGATCAAGCTCTAAGCCCTTGATATCAGCCCAACAAAATACTGCCATCAAGGCTAAAGCTGCATTTTCCTGTTGAAAGGCTCCCAAAAGACCCAGTTGCAGCCCCTCCAAACAAATATCACCCGCCAAAAAAACCTGATCCTGCCAGAAAAAATCTCGACCATACTGATAAATAGGATTCCCATACAGACCAGCCTCTTCCTCAAAAATAGGAAGTAAACTTGTGGACACAGGCCCCAAAAGTAGACGTTGGGCACGATTGATAATACCAGCTTTCTCCCTAGCAATAGCTTCCAGGCTATTCCCCAAAACCTCTTGATGATCCAAACCAATTGAGGTAATCAGTGCCAAATCGCTTTCCACTAGATTGGTGACATCCTGACGTCCACCAATCCCCACCTCCAGCAGTGCAACATCCACCGCTTCTCTGGAAAAATACATAAAAGCCACACAGGTCCACAGTTCAAAATAGGATAAGGGGCCGGCATCCATTTGAGCCTCTACTGCCTGAATTTGCTGCACAATTTCCCATAGACTCGCCAAGGGAATCAAAGCTCCATTTAGACGAACCCGCTCCCGCATATCCTCTAAATGAGGGGATGTAAAAGCTCCAACTTTCAATCCTTGATCTTGAAGCAACTGACCCAAAAACGCCTGAGTCGAGCCCTTGCCATTCGTTCCTCCAATTTGAATACTGGCAAAATCCCGCTCAGGATGCCCCAGTAAGTCCAGAGCTTGTAAAAATCTCTCCTGTCCTTTGGGAAAATTTAAACCGATACGGCTTTCAAACCACGCTTCTAACTCCTTCTGATTCATTGTTCCTCCACTATCCTAAACCGAATAAAAAAAGAAAAAGCCCAGACACATACCATCAGTACCCGCCTTGACTTCCTCCTTATTTAACTATTTTCTAACGCTAACTCTGAAAGCTAACAGCCCATTTCAATTCGGGCAGGAGCCACTGGACCTAGCTGAGTCTCTATTTCTCGTCAGCTGCTAAAAAGGTCCACTGGACCTAGCCGAGTCTCTATTTCTCGTCAGCTGCTAAAAAGGTCCACTGGACCTTTTTACTCCTCTGTCATGAAACTGTTAAAGACTTCTTCAATCATGTCCCATTCTGCGTTTGAGTCTTCTGGGATTGGTTGGAGATCGCCTTCTGTACCGTCTTCATTTTCAGTGTATGAATAGGCTTGGATTTCAATTTGACCTTCTTCATCTTCTTCTGCACCGACAGGCATCAATAGAACATAGTTCTTTCCAAATTCTTCGCGTCCGTCAATGGTCAAGATAATCTCAAACAAGCTCTCATTCCCAGCATCATCTACCAGGGTAATAACATCGCGTTCGTGTTCTTCATGTGAATGTGACATGGTTTCCTCCTAAAAATGGCGGTCTAAGTAATTTTGCAAAATCAATTGAGCCGCTAATTTATCAATAACTTTCTTACGTTTGGAACGACTGACATCCGCCTGCTCAATCAACATACGTTCTGCCGCAACAGTTGTTAAACGTTCATCCTGATAGGCAATAGGCTTGCCAAACTCCGACTCTAGTTTTGCCCCGTAAGCTTGACTCGCTTCAACTCGAGGTCCGCTCGTATTATTCATATTTTTGGGTAGACCAATCACAAATTGGTCTACTTTATATTCTTGGACAAGTTGAGAGAGGCGTTCAAAACCAAACTCACCTTTTTCTTCATCAATGGGAATAATCTCTAATCCCTGAGCGGTAAAGCCCAAGGGATCTGAGATAGCGACTCCAACCGTTTTGGAGCCTACATCAAGGCCCATAATTCTCATTCGAAATCGACTCCTTGTCCTTTCAAGTAATAGCGGACCAGTTCTTCAACAATCTCGTCGCGTTCGTATTTACGGATTTGATTGCGAGCATCATTGTAACGGGGCACATAAGCTGGGTCCCCGCTTAGAACATACCCAACGATTTGGTTGATGGGATTGTAGCCTTTTTCGCTTAGGGACGTGTAAACATGGGTCAAAGTCTCGCTGATTTCCTTTTTGTTCGAATCATCAAGATTAAAACGGACTGTTTCATCTGTAAAACTCACTATTACACCTTCTTTCTCATCTAGTATTTCCTCATTATATCATACTCAAAGAGGGAACACAATCAAAGCTTAGGGAGCGTCGGTTACAACAGCTCCATTGGATTGGCGAATTTCCAAGAATTTACTTGGTTTCACCTCACTCATTTCAACAATCCCACTTCCTTGGAAATATGAGTTGTTTCGAATTCCTTCCAAGTCTAAATCTTGGAAATTATAAGTTGATAAATTCTTCAAGCGTTGATCTTCAAGAATCTCTATAGTATTGGTAAATCCTCGGACAGCTGTAGCCGATTTATATTTCTCATCTTCTTCCAAACTTGTTTTCAGACGATTATTGGTCTCTTCTACCCCAACTTCTTCGACAGACTGTTTTAATTCATCGGTTAGTGGACTAATAACCTCGACTTCAAAGGTTAGATACTGATCCCCTTGGTAAGTTAAGGTTTGGACTGTCGTAGTGCCATCCTCAGCTGTTGGGAATTCCAAACGTTTTTTCTGAACAGCATTCTCATCAACTTTCTCAGTTAGAATGGGAAGGGTCGACGTAATTTTCACCGTTTCCTCTCCGAGCTTACTGGCTTTTTTAGCTTGGCCACACCCAGCTAGCACCAACAAACTAGCCGTAGCTGTTATTAAAAGTTTTTTCATGATTTGAGTCTCCTCTCAGCCTCTATTTTATCATACTGTCTTTCTACTGACAAAAAAGCTGGTGCGAAACAGCACCAGCTTTTGGGAATTAAAGAGCCGCACGCAAACGGGCTTCTGCATTTTCCACATTACGAACCGATCGTGGAAGAAAAGCTCGGATATCATCCTCTTTGTAACCCACTTGAAGACGTTTGTTATCTAGCATAATGGGACTCTTCAAAATCCGTGGATTCTCCAAAATAATATCTACGACTTCGCTAAGTGGTAGCTCGTCTAAATCAATCCCTAGACTCTTGGCATAGCGATTTTTAGAAGAGACAATGCTGGCAATACCGTTATCGGTCTTAGCGAGAATTGCCATAAGCTCTTCCCTTGTGATACCATCTTTTCCAATATTTTTTTCTTTATAGCTTAGTTGATGTTGAGTTAACCAGGTTTTTGCTTTTTTACAGCTTGTGCAACTTGAAACTGTGTAAATTTTGATCATACAAAATCCTCCTTTCGCTACACTACTGTTAGTTTAACGAATTTTGGGCAATAGGCCATCGGTCCCTAGACCGACTTTTCACACTCATAACTATCAAAATCTGACTTTATCAATCCCCTAGCAGGAATTTTAGTTCTAAAAGCAGCATATGCAACGGTGCCCCAAGCCTTTCAGACCAGTCCTGTTTGAAATTTTACGTGTATTCTGATTTTCCAATTAGATAAACATTTATTCTTCGATTTCAATCGCTTCTAAATCTAAAGGTAAATCTTGAGCCATGTCCGCAGCCTCTTCTAAAACCTTCTCATCCACCTCTGGTTGTGCGGGACTGTCTACAGCCTCTCCTTCTGGCAATTCTGCTACTGGTAGGCCAAAGTGTTGACGAACCTTGCGATCAATCTCTTCAAAAATAGCTGGATTTTCTTTAAGGAACTTCTTAGCATTCTCAGAACCCTGACCAATCTTATCATCTCCATAAGAATACCAAGCTCCCGATTTTTTAATAATATCCAAATCACTGGCAATCTTAACCAGCTCACCAGCTGCAGAGATCCCCTCTCCATAGATGATTTCAACAACAGCCTCTTTAAATGGTGGTGCAATCTTGTTCTTTACAACCTTAATCTTGGTTTCCTTACCAATGTTTTCATCCTTCTGGTCGCCAGTCCCTTTAATTTGGGAATTTCCACGAACATCTAAACGAACAGAGGCATAGAATTTAAGGGCACGACCACCCGGTGTAGTTTCAGGATTTCCAAACATAACCCCAACTTTTTCCCGAAGTTGGTTAATGAAGATGGCAACCGTCTTAGTTTTATTAATGGAAGCTCCCAGTTTTCTCATAGCCTGACTCATCATCCGAGCTTGCAGACCAACATGGCTGTCTCCGATATCTCCATCAATCTCAGCTCGTGGAACTAAGGCTGCAACCGAGTCGATAACCACTAAATCAATAGCTCCAGAATCAATCAGTTTCCCAGCAATTTCCAATCCTTGTTCCCCAGAGTCTGGTTGAGAAAGTAGAAGTTCATCAATGTTAACCCCTAGAGCTTTCGCATAAGCTGGATCCAAGGCATGCTCAGCATCAATAAAGGCTGCAATCCCCCCTTCTTTCTGAGCTTGGGCTACCGCATGCAGAGCTACTGTTGTTTTACCAGAACTCTCCGGTCCATAAATCTCGATAATCCGACCTTTAGGATAGCCACCAGCTCCCAACGCAATATCCAAGGCCAAACTTCCTGAACTCATCACTTGGACCTTTTGGTCCATCCGTTCGCCCAAACGCATAATGGATCCTTTACCGAAATCCTTTTCAATTATTTTCATCGCGTCATCAAGGGCTTTTTTCCGTTCATCACCAAATTTCTTGGTAATTTCAGGTAATTTTTTTTGTTTTTTTGCCATTTTTTCTCCTTATTCTAATACAAGACACTGCTTCTATTATAGCAAATTCCCTTGTTTGATTAAAGTTTTCCGTATTAAATTAAAAGCCTCTAGAACAGCCATTTGGCGTATGGTATTGCGGCCCCGACCTCCTAGGTAAAGACGATGGCTACTGGTCCCTGTAGGGCCAGCCAGACCTAGCCAAACTGTCCCTACTTCTTGTCCTTCCAGCTGGTCTGGACCCGCAACCCCAGTCAGGCTAATGGCTAAATCTGCTCCTGTACGGGCGCGGGCACCTTCAGCCATCTGTTCAGCAGTCCATGCTGAAACCACACCAGCCGCCTGTAATTCTTCTTGAGGGATTCCCAACATCTGGCTTTTCTGCTCTAGACTGTAAGTGACAAAACCACCAGGGAAAACCGCAGAAGCACCAGGTAACTGCGCCAACTCAGCTTGCAAAAGACCAGCTGTTAAGCTTTCTGCTGCTGTCAAGGTCAGGCGATTTTCCTTCAACAAATCAAGGACTGTCTGAGCTAAACTTTGATCATCTCCATAAGCATAGAGATAGTCTTTCAAATTTCCCTCTTGAAGAATCGCTTGTTCTAAACGATCTAAAAGTTCTTCTCCTGCTTCTGGAGCAGCAGCTTGAGCAGTCAACCGTAAGGTCACTTCTCCTACCTTAGCGTAGGGAGCCAGAGTCGGATTTGTCTGATTGGCGATTAAATCTGCCAGATGGGTCACCAATTGACTTTCACCAATCCCAAAGAAACGGAGAACTCTCGAATAGAGAGCTTGTTCCTGTTTCAACAGAGGGGCTACCTGTTCCAAGAACATGGGCTGGAGTTCGCTCGGTGGACCAGGCAGGACTACATATGTAACACCCTGATCTTCAATCAAACTCCCTACAGCCAAGCCTGTTCGGTTGGGCAGGGCACGCGCTCCTTCAATCATATCAGCCTGGCGATCATTATTAGCCGTCCGGATTCGCTTAGGATTGCTAGCAAAGAAGGCGTCTAACTTGGCCATAGCTGCTGGATCAGGTCTTAACTCCCGTCCCAAAAAAGCAGCCAAGGTTTGTTTGGTTAAATCATCTTCTGTCGGCCCCAGACCTCCAGAAAGAATCACCCAATCCGCCCGCTTTTGTGCAATAGCCAGCACCTCTGTCAAGCGTTCCACATTATCCCCTACAACCGTATGGTAGTAGACTCCAATTCCCAAACCTGCTAATTCTTGAGAAAGAAATTGGGCATTGGTATTGGCAATTTGCCCCATTAAAAGCTCCGTCCCTACTGCAATGATCTCTGCCTTCATGACCGTCTCCTTTATTTCACCAACATTTTCAAAGCTGATTTCATATAATTTTCAGCCGTATCCGTAGTTCCATCAAAGAATTTACGAATTTTCTTCAATTCCGCAGCCTTATATCCCAAGGCTTGCAAGGCTTCCATAGCCTCGTCCAAAGCTTGATTAGCAGCTGCTGCTGTAGTTTTGAGTGGTTGAGACTCACCCGCTTGCAACTTGCCTTCTAAATCCAAAATCATCTGCTGGGCTGTCTTTTTTCCAATTTTAGGGAATTTAGTTAAATAGGTGCTATTTCTTTCGCTAATGGCCTGAACAAGACCTTCATGATCATCAGCCGCAATAATAGCTAGGGCTGAAGTAGGTCCAATCCCCGAAACCGAAATCAGGTGTAAAAAGAGTTCCTTCTCCGCCTCATCTCGAAAACCATACAAGGTATGGGCGTCTTCTCGAACCGCTTGGTAGAGATAAAGGGTCAACTCTTGGTTGACCTGCCCGCTATAGGCATACGGATTTGCCACATGGATTAAATAACCAATCCCCGAAACCTCTAAAACAAGAGCATTGGTGCGAATCTTGGTCAGCTGACCTTTCATATATTCAAACATGATTTTCTTACTTTCTATTCGTATTTCCCAAATTCTCGGAGACTCTTGTGATTCTCCTGAATACGTCGAAACATCTTCTCCATATCTCTATTCGTAAAATGCACTAAAACAGGTCGTCCATGAGGACAATTATAAGGATTTTGACAAAGACTCAATTGATAGAGGAGATGACGAGCAGACTGCTCATCCAAGGCATGATTAGCCTTAATCGACCGTTTGCAACTCATCATAATGGCCAATTCAGCTCGATATTTATGAATTGAGACCTCCTTGGTCAGTAGCAGCATATCACACATCTCGTAAACACCCGCTTCGATCTCCTCTTCCTTAAACCAAATAGGATGTTCCCGCAAGATGAACTGATTGTTCCCATAATCAGACAAGTGAATACCGACCTCCCTTAAAATAGGCAGTTGCTCTTTCAAACGAAGGGCATCTCCTGCTGAAAATTCGAAGATATAGGGTACCAATAATTGTTGCTGATCCCCCGAAACTTCACCAATGGATTGACGGTACTCCTCATATTTGACTCTTTCCTGAGCTGCATGCTGGTCCACGATATAAAGCCCCTCTTTCCCCTGAGCAAAAAGATAGGTTCCGTGCATTTGCCCAAAATACTCTAGTTGGGGGAAGGTTGCGGTTTCCTCTCCATCTAGCTTGCCGTAAGCTTTTTCCAGACTTGCCAAATCCAACTCAGGGTGGTCCAAATCACCGTAATCTGTATCTTGTCGTTGAGCAAAGTGAACTGAACTAGTCGCAACAGACTCTTCTTCTACTGCAAGAGGAGCGGAGGAGTCAGGTTCCTCTTTAGGACTCGGTTGGAAATAGACCGGATTCTCTTCCAAAACTAGGCTGGTTTGTACCGGCTTATCGACTTTCTGAACAGCGGATTTGGCTAAATTTTCCAAAGCATCGGGAATCAGATCCTGCTCTTTTAGGGCCTCTTGAATAGCCTGGCGAATCAGGTCCATGACCTCTTTTTCTTTTGACAAACGCAATTCTTGCTTAGTTGGATGGACGTTCACATCCGCTAGGAAAGGATCCAATTCAATGTCTAAAACAACTAGGGGAAAGCGCCCAATCATGAGTTTACTGCCATAACCTTCGAGAATCGCACGATTGAGCAAGAAATTTTTGATATAGCGGCCATTGACAAGCAGGGTAATATAGGAACGATTGGCACGGGTTAATTCTGGTAAACTCACATAACCATGAACGGAAATATCTAGGTCATGGGCCTCCACTTCGACCATCTTACGTGCAGTTGTTAAGCCATAAATAGCTGCTAACACCTGACGCAGATCGCCCTGACCACTAGTTTGGAGGAGCTGCTTATCCTCATGAATCAGGGTAAACGAGATCCTTGGATGGGCCAGACTGAGACGATTGACCACATCTACAACATGAGAAAGCTCCGACTGGGGACTACGCATATATTTGAGGCGAGCTGGAGTGTTATAAAAAAGATCAGCCACTCGGACAGTTGTTCCTTGAGCACGACTGATGGTCTCCTCTTCCAAAATCTCACCTGCCTGTGTCACCAATCTCTGGCCTTTCTTAGCCCCAGCTTCCAAACTTTCCAGGGTTAGACGACTGACGGATGCGATAGAAGGGAGAGCTTCCCCTCGGAAACCCAAGGTCCGAATTCGAAACAGATCAGCCTGACGTTTAATTTTACTGGTTGCATGACGCTTCAGGGCTAGCGCTAACTCTCCAAAGGCAATCCCACGACCATCATCTCGGATTTCAATTAGTTTAAGCCCAGCTTCCTGCAAACGAATTTCAATCGATTGACTGCCTGCATCAATGGCGTTTTCTAAGAGCTCCTTAACCACACTACTGGGACGTTCGACTACTTCTCCAGCAGCAATTTGGTTGGCTAGGACCTCTGGTAATTCAAGAATTTCTGTCACAACAAATCCTCTTTCTAAATAGCAAGAAAGAGGCGGGATTGTAGGATCCAGCCTCTTTAAATATGACAATAGTTACTGTGCTCGCTTAAAAGCATGCTGGGCTGCCTCTGAGCTCGTCCCGATAACCAAGCTATCTGCCGTAGCGACTTGGTCATGAAAGGGCAGTTTTTGCCCTGCTGGAACAATGGTAAGAGCAGATGAAGCCCCGCCAATCTTATAATGATCAGATACCAGGGTTCCCTCCTTCTCCTCTAGTCCGTTAAAAATTGAAGCATCAAAACGATCACTACTGCCGTCTGCCTCAATACGGAGAGCCTCCCCTTTATCATTCACCCAAGTCCCTACCAAACTGGAATAATCACCTTCTAAAATTCCTTGGAGATTGATAGTGGATTCCTGGATTTCATTGGAGCTCGGTGTTGCACTTGAAGAGGTCTTCGAACTACTTGAAGCTTCTTGTCTTGAACTGGTAGACGAGCTCTCTTTTGACTCAGATGCAGGCTTGGTCCCGCAAGCAGTGAGAATGAATAATAAGCTAGCTAAGAACAAAAAGAATCGTGTTCGCATGTGAAATCTCCTGGTAGACTTTCTATTACTATTTTAACCCTTGCCTAGTTATTTGTAAAGGCAGAGTCCTATTTTGAAAAAGGTTTGAAAACAACGTTTTCAAACCTTTTTCTTTTTTTCTCATATTATTTCGTTGGTTCCAAATGCCAAACTTGCTCATTGTATTGAGCGATAGTACGGTCAGATGAGAAGAATCCTGCCATGGCGATGTTTACCAAGACTTTATCCAACCAGCTATCACGGTCTTCGTAAGCAGCCAAGGTTGCCTCTTTAACTTGGATATAATCTTCCAAGTCAAGAAGGGTCATAAACCAGTCTTTATTCATCAACTCATTGTGGAGACGCTCCAAGCGTTCTGGATGTCCAGTTTCTCGCATTTGATCGCTAACAATGAAGTCTACTAATGGACGGATTGCTTCTTTTTCATAATAGTGATAAGAATCGTAGCCATGTGTTTCGTAAAGGTCGATAACAGTTTGGCTATCTTGACCGAAGATAAAGATATTATCATCGCCAACCAATTCATGAATTTCCACATTCGCTCCATCTGATGTTCCCAAGGTAAGAGCACCGTTCAACATGAATTTCATATTACCAGTACCAGATGCTTCTTTAGAAGCAAGGGAAATTTGTTCAGAAATATCAGTTGCAGGAATGAGGTAGCTTGCTTCTGTAACGTTGTAGTTTTCCACCATAACTACTTGCAAGTGTGGTGCCACTTCTGGATCATTTTTGATAATTTCAGAAAGTGTCATAATCATGTGGATGATATCTTGAGCAATGGTATAGGCAGGCGCCGCTTTACCACCGAAGAGCATGGTTACAGGACGAGCCGGAATATTCCCAGCTTTGATGTCTAAATACTTGTAAACCACATAAAGAGCGTTCATTTGTTGGCGTTTGTACTCATGAAGGCGTTTGATTTGAGTATCAAAAATGGCATTGGTATTCAATTCAATTCCTTGTTTTTCCTTCAAGTGTTTTGCCAATTTCTCTTTATTTTCACGTTTAATCGTTTCTAAACGTTCTTTTACAGCAGCACGATTTTCAACATCTAGAAGACCTTGCAAGAGCTCTGCATCATGATGCCAGTCACGGCCAATTTCTTGATCAATCAATTTGGTCAACTCTGGGTTCACATGCATCAACCAACGACGGAAAGTGATTCCGTTTGTCTTGTTGTTGAATTTCTCTGGGTACAACTTGTAGAAGTTGTTCAACTCAGTATCTTTCAAGATATCTGTGTGAAGAGCTGCTACCCCGTTAACAGAGTATCCGTAGTGGATATCCATATGAGCCATATGCACACGATCATCCTTGTCGATAATAGCAACGGATTCATCTTTATAATTGGCTTTCACATCCGCATCTAATTGTTTGATGATTGGAACAAGATGTGGAACTACTTCTTCAAGGAATTCTAATGGCCATTTTTCCAAAGCTTCTGCAAGAATAGTGTGGTTTGTATAAGCAGTCATGCGTTTCACAATCGCTACAGCATCTGTAAAGCTCAACCCACGTTCTTGCAATAAACGAATCATTTCTGGAATAACCAAAGATGGGTGAGTATCATTAATTTGGATTACAGCATAGTCTGGAAGGTCATACAAGTTACTTCCTTTTTCAACTGCTTCATCCAAAATCAACTGAGCTGCATTGCTGACCATGAAGTATTGTTGGAAAATACGAAGCAATTCACCTTGACGGTTAGAGTCATCTGGATACAAGAAGAGGGTCAAGTTTTTCAAGATATCCGTCTTATCAAACTGAATACCGTCATGAATAATAGCACCGTCAACTGTATCTAAATCAAAGAGACGTAGACGATTTCTCTTGCCCGTTTTATAACCTGGCACATCGATATCATAAAGGGTTGAACGAAGGCTAAAGTGAGCAAATGGCACATTATAAGTACGTTCTGAACGAATCAACCAGTTTTGATCTTCAATCCAGTGATTTGGGATCGTTGTTTGCTCATTATTTTTCAAGACTTGTTGGAAAAGACCGTAGTGGTAGTTTAGACCAACACCGTCACCATTCAAATTCAGAGTTGCGATGGAATCTAGGAAGCAGGCTGCCAAACGTCCCAATCCTCCGTTACCCAAGGATGGTTCCAATTCAACATCTTCCACTTCTGCCAAGCTCTTACCTGCAGCAGCCAACTCATCCTTAACCGTTTCATACAAACCAAGGTTAATCAAGTTGTTAGACAATAGTTTACCAATCAAAAACTCAGCTGAGATGTAGTAGAGTTTTTTCTTAGCATCATTGTAAGGTAGTTCTGCAGAGAACTCTTTGGTATAGTTCAAAAGAGCCACATAAATCTCTTCATTTGAACAGTCAGCCAAATTTTTATTTTGGACTTGACTTACATAGTCTTTAAAATCTAGCATGATAATTTTCTATTCTCCTAAATGTTGATTTTCTATACGTTAATGTAAAATATTTTCTTCGTTTTCTTTGTCAAAAAAGTGTGCACGGTTCATATCAAGAGCTAGAGCCATTTTTTGGCCCATATGGACATCTTGTCGGCTGTGAACAATCGCTTTCAGATTGGTATTCCCTAAGTGCGTATGTACAATGTACTCAGCACCTAACAATTCCGCAAAATCCACATCAGCTTCAAATTGCGATTGCGGATAGGTTTCCAAGACAAGCGGATCATTGGAAATGTTTTCTGGACGAATTCCCAAGATGACTTCCTTACCATCATAGCCTTTGGCTTTGAGTTGAGCATATTGCCCTTGAGCCAATTTGAAATCTGTTCCATCTTCGGCAATGAAATGATCTCCTTGAATACGGCCACTGATAAAGTTCATCGTTGGAGCTCCTACGAAACCAGCCACAAACAAGTTGCGTGGATTTTCATAAATTTCTTTTGGAGTTCCAATTTGTTGCACTTCACCAATATTCATAACCACAATGCGATCTGCCATTGTCATGGCTTCCGTCTGGTCATGGGTTACATAAATGGTCGTTGCTCCAAGGCGTTGCGTGATACGGATGATTTCAGCCCGCATATCACCCCGTAACTTAGCATCCAAGTTTGAAAGTGGCTCATCCATCAAGAAAACTTTTGGAGCTCGGACAATGGCCCGTCCCAAAGCAACCCGTTGCCGTTGTCCACCAGACAAGGCTTTCGGTAGTCGATCTAAAAGATGGCTGAGGCCTAAGATTTCAGCCGCTTCCTCCACTTTTTTCTTGATTTCTTCTTTAGGTTCTTTGCGTAAATTCAAAGCAAAAGCCATGTTTTCAAAGACCGTCATGTGGGGATAAAGAGCATAAGATTGGAAAACCATGGCAATATCACGATCTTTAGGTTCTACATCATTCACCAAGTCTTGATCAATGTAAAACTCACCTTGGGTGATATCTTCCAAACCAGCAATCATACGGAGGGTTGTAGATTTTCCACATCCGGATGGGCCAACAAGAGCAATAAACTCCTTGTCAGCCACTTCCAAATTAAAGTCCTTAACGGCTTCATACCCATTGTCATAACGTTTAAAAATGTTTTTAAGGGATAAAGTTGCCATAGGAAATGTCCTTACCTTTCTTAGTTCGACAGGTTCTCGTTAGAACGACGATAGGTCATTGTGAGATACGTGAGAAGAGCCTCAACCTCTTGGCTCAATTGCTCTTCTGTCATGCGCCATACCCAGTTTTGACCA
The DNA here is from genome assembly GCF_054331515.2 of Streptococcus sp. 10F2. Classification (NCBI taxonomy): domain Bacteria; kingdom Bacillati; phylum Bacillota; class Bacilli; order Lactobacillales; family Streptococcaceae; genus Streptococcus; species Streptococcus sp. 10F2. The sequence continues at coordinate 23,420 of NZ_JBTGGE020000003.1, forward strand.
AGTGTAGAAGGGGTATTCATCCGTGCTTCGCTTCCCAAACCTAAAAGGTCTTGCATGGTTGCGATAGCCATAAAGCTGACTGAAGAGTATACTGTCCGCAACATTGCAGCTGGAACTGATTCGTCCGCTCGCTTGTTGGTATATAATTCCATAAAGTGACGTGTAGCTTCATCCGCTTCATTCTCATACCATCCCATAACCGTATCGTTATCATGGGTTCCTGTATACATAACAGAGTTGTTCTTAGCATGATGCGGCATGTCTTGGCTATCACCTTCTGGATCAAAAGCAAATTCCAAAATCTTCATGCCTGGGAAACCTGTCTTCTCACGAAAATCATATACTTCTTGAGTCATGTAACCAAGATCTTCCGCGATAATATTCAAATCACCCAATTTTTCTTTAACGGTCTTGAAGAGATCATAGTCAGGACCTTTAACCCAACGACCACCGATGGCATTCTCCGCTCCAGCTGGAACTTCCCAGTAAGATTCAAATCCACGGAAGTGGTCAATCCGAACCACATCATAAACTTTGAAACTTTCTTCTAAACGCTTAATCCACCAAGCATAGTTGTCTGCTTTCATGGCATCCCAATCATAGATTGGATTTCCCCAAAGTTGACCTTCCGCTGTAAAGGCATCTGGTGGTACTCCGGCAATCCAAGACGGACGACCTTCTTCATCCGTTTTGAAGTAATGCGGTTGTGACCACATTTCAGAGGAGTCAGCTGCCACATAAATTGGCATATCCCCAACAATCTCAATGTAATTCTCATTAGCATATGCTTTAAGAGCCAACCACTGTTTAAAGAAGAAATATTGGGTTACACGATGATAATTGAGGGCAGGAGCCAATTTTTCACGATACTCTGCAATTGCTCGTGGCTCACGGCTCTTAGCGGCTTCATCCGGCCAATCTAACCATGATTTTTGATCAAAATGTTCTTTGATGGCCATATATTCGGCAAAAGTATCCAACCAACCAGCAGCATCTACCAAGAAATGTTGATAGTCAGAGTTGTAACCTTTAGCCATAAAATTAGCTACAGCCTTCTCCAAAATAGGACGACGGTTATAAAAAATCTTTTCGTAATCTACTTTTTCTGGATCTTGACCAAAATCAACACCTTCAAGATCACTTTCTGTTAGCAAACCATCTTGAATCAACAAATCCAAATCAATGAAATGGGTATTTCCTGCAAAAGCAGAGAAAGATTGGTAGGGAGAATCTCCATAGCTCGTTGTTCCCAATGGAAGGATCTGCCAATAGCGTTGTTTTGTACGGACCAAGAAGTCCACAAAGTCATAGGCTGATTGACCAAAAGATCCAATCCCGTATTTCCCAGGTAGGGAAGAGATGTGCATCAATACACCACTTTGACGTTGCTTCATAAGTATACCTCACCTGTTTTTTCCATTTCGTTTACGCACAATTTGCGAAAACGTTTGCACAGCTATTATATCCCTTTTACCTGCCAAAAGCAAGATAAATTTAGGCAATTTTTTCACTTTCATTTTTGATTGAAAATTTCTTGAAAAAATCACCGGGGATTGACTTGGAAATCCCTTTATATAAAGAAGTTTTCCCTTGTTTTATTTTATCATAAAAAATTTTTCCTCACCGCTTGCAACCGCTTGCATTTTTTGATATAATTTCTTTGTTAAAAGAAAACGTTTGCTCTAATGAGCTAGATAAAGGAGACACCCATCATGAAGAAGAGAATTCTTAAAACAACCGCACTTCTTTCAACGATTGCTTTTGCTGGTGTTTTGGTAGCCTGCAGCAATGGTTCACAAAATTCTGATTCCGGTAGTAAAGAACTAACAGTTTATGTAGAAGAACAATATAAACCATATATTGAAGAGGCTGCTCAAGCTTTTGAAAAAGAAAGTGGAACAAAAGTCAGCATTAAAACTGGAGACCAATTGACTGGCTTGGATAACCTTTCTCTAGATAACCAATCTGGTGAGGTTGTGGATGTCATGATGGCGCCATACGACCGTGTAGGAAGTCTTGGAAATGATGGGCAATTGGCAGAAGTAACCTTATCTGAAGAGAGCAAAACCGACGATACTACTAAAAAATTGGTAACGGCTGCTGATGGTCATGTTTACGGTGCACCTGCTGTTATTGAAACCTTGGTGCTCTACTATAACAAAGATCTGATTTCAGAAGCGCCTAAGACCTTTGAAGAAGTTGAAAAATTAGCGGAAGATCCAGCCTACAACTTTGAGGGGGAAGAAGGTAAAAATACGGCCTTCCTTGCTGACTGGGTCAACTTCTACTATGCTTATGGACTCCTAGGCGGTAATGGAGGTTATGTCTTTGGTAAAGACGGTACCGATGCTAAAGATATCGGTCTTGCCAATGACGGCTCCATCAAAGGATTGGAATACGCTAAAACATGGTATGCAAAATGGCCTAAAGGAATGCAGGACCAAAAAGGTGCAGCCAACTTAATTGAGTCTCAATTCCAAGAAAAGAAAACAGCAGCTGTTATCGACGGACCTTGGAAAGCTGCAGCTTATAAAGATGCAGGTATCAACTATGGTGTTGCAACAATCCCAACTCTTCCTGGTGGAATGAATTACGAAGCCTTTGCTGGTGGTAAAGCTTGGGTTATTCCTGTAGCTTCTAAGAACATCGATGGAGCTCAAGAATTCCTAAACTTCTTGACTTCAACCGATCAGCAAAAAGCTTTCTATGACAAGAACCATGAAGTTCCTGCCAACACTGAAGCTCGTAAATATGCGATTGATAGCAAGGATGAGCTGGCAAATGCCGTTGTAAAACAATTCGATTCTGCTCAGCCAATGCCAAGCATCTCTGAAATGTCTACTGTTTGGGATCCAGCAGCAACTATGCTTTTTGAAGCCGTAAGTGGTAAAAAAGAACCAAAAGCAGCTGCCAATGATGCTGTGAAACTCATCAAAGATAGCATTGATCAAAAATTCGGAGAGTAACCCATCTCTCTATACCGGGTGAAAAGAGATCTTTTCTCAAAGCCCTTATCTGTTAGCGAGAGCAGGCTGGGACTCTAAGTCTTAGCCTCTCTGTTATTTTAGAACTTGCTTTGACAAGGTTTCGTCATCATGATGAAGGCTCACTAGCAGTCGAAATATACCGGAGAAGATCGCTTGATCGGGCACGGTGAAACTGACAACAAGGATTTTGATTTTTGAAAACGGTCGCTCTTTATCCCAATGCAATCCTATCTCAACGAGGACTGATTTATGGAACAACAAAACGCAAAAAAAGCACTTCTCTTATCCCTTATTCCCGGACTGGGGCAGATGTATAATCGCCAAAAGGTTAAAGGAGGAATTTTCTTAGGGATTACACTTGTATTCTTAATTTATTTCTTTACAACAGCTCTCTTTCAATTACAAGGCTTGGTCACACTGGGATCTATGCGAGGAAGAGACAATTCCCTCTTCTTACTAATTCAAGGGACCTTCCACCTCATTTTTGTTCTTGCCTATTTTGTTTTTTATGGCTTTAATCTATGGGATGCTCACAAGACTGCCAATCGTTGGAACCAAGGGCTACCTGTTGCTACAACTTGGCATGAAATGAGTCGTTCTATTTATGAAAATGGATTCCCTTATTTATTGATTGTCCCTTCCTATGTGGCTATGATTTTCGCCATTGTTTTTCCGGTCCTGGTGACAATTTTAATCGCCTTTACCAACTATGATTTCAAGCATTTGCCCCCAGCAAAACTCTTGGAATGGGTAGGTTTGACCAACTTCATGAATATTTGGCAACTATCTACATTCAGATCGGCCTTTGGTTCTGTCTTGAGCTGGACCATTATTTGGGCCTTGGCGGCATCTACGTTACAAATTACCCTTGGCATTTTTACCGCTATTATTTCCAATCAACCATTTATCAAAGGAAAACGAATTTTTGGGGTTATTTTCCTTCTCCCTTGGGCGGTTCCTGCCTTCATTACGATCATGACCTTCTCCAACATGTTTAATGATTCCATCGGAGCTATCAATACCCAAGTTATCCCAGCTATTTCCAAGGTAGTGCCTTTCTTAGATGGCGTTCTCATTCCTTGGAAAACCGATCCTTTCTGGAGCAAGGTAGCTCTGATTCTGATGCAGGGCTGGTTAGGCTTCCCATATATTTATGTCCTCACTCTAGGTATCCTACAATCTATTCCACATGACTTATATGAGGCAGCCTATATTGATGGAGCTAATAGCTGGCAAAAATTTACCAAGATTACCTTTCCAATGATTTTGGCCGTTGCTGCTCCAACTTTGATTAGTCAATATACCTTCAACTTCAACAACTTCTCGATTATCTACCTCTTCAATGAAGGGGGACCTGGAAGTGTGGGTGGAGGTGCTGGTTCTACAGACATCTTGATTTCTTGGATTTATCGACTTACTACTGGTACTGCTCCGCAATACTCGATGGCGGCTGCCGTTACCCTTATTATCTCCATTATCGTAATCGGTATCTCTATGATTGCCTTCAAGAAATTGCACGCTTTTGACATGGAGGATGTATAATGCAACGTTCCATTACCTTTAAAAGACGCCTCAATCAAGGATTAACTTATCTTTACTTGGGCCTCCTATCAGTCATTATTTTGTATCCTTTGGCCATCACCATTTCCTCAGCTTTCAAATCTGGGAACGTGGTTGCCTTTAAATTAGACAGCAATATCCAACTTTCCTTAAACAACTTTAGCGGTCTCTTCACCGATACTCTCTTTGGAACGTGGTACACCAATACTTTACTAATTGCTGTATTGACAATGTTGATTCAAACCTCTATTGTAGTATTAGCTGGTTATGCCTATAGCCGCTACAATTTTATTGCTCGTAAACAAAGTTTGGTATTCTTCCTCATTATTCAAATGGTACCTACTATTGCAGCTCTCACTGCCTTCTTCGTTATGGCCTTGATGCTCAATGCACTAAACCAAAGCTGGTTCCTCATTTTCCTCTATGTCGGAGGTGGTATTCCAATGAATGCTTGGTTGATGAAAGGCTACTTTGATACGGTACCAATTTCTTTGGATGAGTCCGCCAAGATTGATGGAGCTGGACACTTCCGCCGCTTTTGGCAGATTGTTCTTCCCCTCGTTCGTCCTATGGTTGCAGTTCAAGCTCTTTGGGCCTTTATGGGACCTTTTGGAGACTACATCCTCTCTAGCTTCCTTTTACGGGAAAAAGAATACTATACCGTGGCAGTTGGGCTCCGTACCTTTGTCAGCGATCCTAAAAATCTAAAGATTTCTTTCTTCGCTGCCGGAGCCGTGTTAACAGCCTTGCCAATCTGTATTTTATTCTTCTTCCTACAAAAGAACTTTGTTTCTGGTTTAACGAGTGGTGGTGACAAGGGATAAGCTTGTCCCACCTTTTTCACCCATTAGAAAGGACACAACCTTGCCCTACCCCTTTAGTTATTTCCAAAATCTTTTCCCCTTTCGCCGAGCCTTTGAGAAGCGTCAATGCCTAACCTGGCCGCAGCTCCTCTTTACCTGGATTTTCCTCTTAGCTCTTACATGTATCCCCGTCAGTTGGATAAACTTACAACGAACTTCCTATCCTTTGGAGCAACTGGTTCCTCAAGCCTATCGAGCCTTTGATCAAGAACAAGTGGATAGAATCGCTGCTACAGGAATTACCTTTGACCAGGGACAGGCTCAAATTAGTCAGAAAACCTCCTGGAAGGTAGGAGAAGATTGGATTATTATTGGGGAAAAGGTGCCACAAAGTTCGGGCTTTGTCTGGGAATTTCAGGAAGATATGGCACGGTTAATGCAGTCAAATCAGGAAGTTGCACGTTTTTCTTATGGAGGACTAGAGACCAAGGCTTTAAGCAGTTCAGATACTTGGATCCAGTCCCTAAATAAAGCTTGGTTTGATCATAATCGCTTGGTCATCAGTCTTTTTATATTGCTACTTTCCTGGGGATTGCTTAGTTTGAACTTCTTCTTACTAACCCTAGGGAGTGCAGCACTCCTATACTTGGTCAGCAAATCGCGCTTTAACTCTCTGAAAGGCTTCAAAGAGTCTCTTCATATCATTCTTTATTCCCTGGGAATCCCAACATTGGTAACCTGTTTACTAGGCTTACTGGGTCTAGATCTGGCCACCTCCGTTTTGGTTCAAAATAGTCTTTTCTTACTCACCCTCGCTTTGGTTTTTTACCAAACACAATTCCGTGATCACTAAGGAGGTTCATCATGCGTGTCACTATTAAGGATGTTGCGGAACGGGCAGGGGTTTCTCCCTCTACCGTCACGCGCGTCATTCAAGATAAACCGACCATCAGTCAAGCGACCAAGGAACGAGTGCGCCGCATTATGAAGGAATTGGACTACCATCCCAACCTCAATGCTCGGAGTTTGGTTAGTAGTGAAACGAAGGTATTAGGATTAGTCCTACCGGACGATTCGGATGCCTTTTACCAAAACTCCTTTTTCCCGACTGTATTGCGGGGAATCAGCCAAATCAGTTCCGAATACCACTATGCTATTTTATTATCAACTGGTCGAACGGAGGCTGAGCGTCTTGAATCAATTTCCCAGATGGTTCGGGGACGACGGGTTGATGGTTTAATCTTTCTCTATGCCAAACCCCAAGATCCTCTGGTACAATTCGTTCGCGAACAGCACTTCCCCTTCCTAATTTTAGGGAAGTCAACAGATCCCTTCACATCGCTAGTCGATAATGATAACCGACAGGCAGGAGCGGATGCTACCCATTTCCTGCTCGCCAAAGGCTACAAGCGCATCGCTTTTTTAGCTGGAAGTATGGATTACTTTGTCAATCAAGACCGCTTCCAAGGCTATCAAGAAGCTCTTGAAGAAAAAGGAGTCAAAATGGACAAACGTCTCCTCTACTTTGCCAAGGATTTGCTCTTCCATGAAGGCTATCAGGTGATGGAAAATATGCTCGAAAAACAAATTCCACTGGATGCCATTATTGTCACCGATAGTCTATTGGCCGAAGGTGTGGCTAGTTACCTCCAAGATCACCACCTTCATCTACCTTGCCTGAGCTTCACATCACTCCCCCCTACCTACGATGTTACAGCCTATATCGATATTCAGGCCTTGGAATTAGGACAAGAATGTGTTGAAACTCTTCTTCAAATTATCCAAGACCACAAAAAAGAGCAGCAAACTGCCTATCAAAAAATTGTCGACCATAACTTATTGGAAAAATCATAAAAAGACTGGAGTTGAATTCCCAGTCTTTTTATGATGTTACTTTCTCAGATTTCTATTTTTTAGGTCTATAACTAAAATATCCAGCAAGAATGGAGAGAACCAAAGTCATGCTGAGGAAGGCCACCTGACTACCAATTTGGCCTGTCATTGAGATAGTCTCTCGTAAAGCAGATACTGAGTAGGACATAGGTAACCAAGGGTGAAGGGCTTCAAAAAAGGAATTAGACAATTGAATTGGATAAGTTCCTGCACTAGCTCCTAATTGAAGCAATAGGAGAATCAGAGCCAAGAAAGCTCCCACCTTATTGTCTAAGGTCACCAAGGTCGTTACCAAAGCCATAAATGCTGCGCTAGTCAGTAAGATAACGCCAAGTGTTGCCATCTCATGATTAGCAGTAAGACCAATTAAGTGAATACCACCATAAACCAGAAAACCTGCTACCAAAGCAATCACTCCATTCACCTCTAAACGAGCCTTTAACCAAGACCAACGAGTGGATGGTTGTCTACCTGAGGGAAGAGTTTGGAAAATGGTATTGGTTGCAATCGCGGCAACGAAAAGTGCCACAGAAATCATATACGGAGCCATTCCAACTCCATTGACCTTAACTTGATCCTGCTCCGTTTTCTCCAAAGCAATCGGTTCAGACAAGGTATTGGCATTACTTTCTTCTACATTGGCTTGTTGCAATTGTTGATTAGCCTTATCCAAACCAGTTTGAAGACTCGCCAATCCATCCACTAACGATGTCATCCCTGTACCAAGCTGATCTCCCCCTTGAGCCAGTGTCTGCGAACCCTCTTGTAATTGACTGGCTCCTGAAGCCAACTGCCCAGCTCCATCTAAGAGAGCACCTGAATTAGCATCTAATTGACTAGCACCGTCTTGTAATTGGGCAACACCTGCTTGCAATTGACCAGAATTCTCATTCAAAGTCCGAGCACCTTGTGCCAATTCTGCAACACCCGATGTATAAGCAGAGACACCACTAACCAGGCCGTCAGCACCCGTTTGAAGCTGACCTTGTAATTGACCTAAACCAGCTGCTACATCAGAAGATCCCTGTGCCAAAGTCTGCGTTGCAGCTTGTAACTGACTAAATTGACCAATTCCAACCTGAAGGGTTTGTAAATCTGCCAAGGCCTGATCTACCAATGGCGCTAATTCCTGCCCCAAACCTACACTATTTTGATCAAGTGCAAGAGAGAGGGCTTGCACACCTCCCAATAAGGCCTGTAAATGGCTCGTATCAGTAGCGGTAGTTGATGGAGCAGCTGGCAACGCTGCTAAAATTTCAGCCTGCTCTGCCGCATCCAATTTTTGAAAAGCTGCTGTTGCCGCTACTGCACTTGCAGCATCCACACCAGTCGACGTACCAGTACCCCCTGCAGCAATCAAGGCCGATAAATCCGTTTCTAGCTGACTCAACCCTGCTTTAATACCGGCCGTTGGATCCTGTCCTTGCCCCAATTTACTTTGAAGATTGGTTAAAAGTGAAACAGCTTGGTTGATTGTTTCAGTTTGTTCTGAAGAAACGGTCATTCCTGCTAACTGATTTGCCAATTGTCCCATTCCAATGGCTACCTGATTTGAACCATCCACCAGAGCATTCAAGTCACCACCACGCGCCGCATCTTGAAGTGCTTGAACACCCGCTTGTAATTCCGCAGAAGCTGCATCCAATTGATCCGCTCCAGCTGAAACCTGAGCAACACCTCCTGTATACTGATTCACACCAGTTGCTAACAGACCGACCCCGCCAGCTAGCTGATGAACTCCAGCTGTATATTGTCCAAGACCCGTTGCTAGTTGGTTAGCTCCATTTGAGAAAACAAGAGTTGAACTCGCCAAGCGTTGTAAGCCAGCATTGAGTTGATCTGTTCCAGACTGGAGTTTTTTTCCTCCATCTACCAACTGACTACTTCCAGCACTAGCAGTTCCCATACCTGTCTGGAGTTTTTTCATACTACTAAAGAGGGTAGAGGTGTAGTTGTTAATGATATTCTTTTGAACGGATTGCTTCAACACGTTCATAGCAGAATCACTCATTTTTCCTGCAACAAAACCATGTCCACTAGAGGTTTTATAGTGAATCTTCATTTGTTGAGGATCTGTTGTCATGATGGAAGCAGCTTTTTCAGAAAGATCTTCTGGTAACTCCACAACCATGTAATAATCCCCATTTTCTAAACCCTTATCAGCTACGTTTTGAGCAACTACATGAAAATCTAGAGCTTTCCCCTTCTCCATATTCTCAACCATTTGGTCCCCAATAGCTAAAGTTTTGCCATTTAGAACTGTTGATCGATCCTTATTGACAACAGCCACCGGCAAATCAGACAATTTTCCATAAGGATCCCACATGGAACTGAGAAAAATAACATTATATAAGAAAGGAATCAGAGAAACTCCTAGCATCACAATAATAAATTTAGGTCGTTTAAAAATGGCTTTCCATTCTTTAAACATAACTTACCCTCCATTTTTTGCACACAGTGTCTATTTTTGATATACTAGATTATACCATTTCAAATTTTAAATGCAAGGAGATAAACTGATGGAAAGCAATAAGAGACAAAAGACTAAAAAATGCCTCGAAAATGCTATGGTTAAGCTTCTATCGGACCATACCTTTGACCAAATCACAACCGTTAAATTAACGCAGGAAGCTGATATCAGTCGGTCCAGTTTTTATACCCACTATAAAGACAAATTCGATATGATTGACCATTATCAAGACCGCCTTTTCCATACCCTAGATTATATTTTTGATAAACATGAAGGACATCTGGAAGCCACCATTACAGAAATATTTGAATTTCTCAAAAGAGAACCTCTCCTTGCTGCCCTTCTGTCAGAAAATGGCACACAAGAAATCCAGCAATTCATTCGGAAACGCCTCCAAGTACTGTTGGAAAATGAGTGGCAAGGCCGATATAGCCACAAGCTTTTTCAGGATAAGGAAAAGAAGTATGCGGCCATCTATCTCTCCAACGCCTTCCTAGGTGTTTACCAACTTTGGATTGCCCAAGGAAAGAAAGAAACTCCCCACAGCATGGCCCGTTTTTTAATGAAAATGTTGAAGTTCAGTGGGATTGAAGACTAATACTTCAACATGACTACGAATTTGATTATACAAGCTCTATAAAAGGACTAGTAGCAATCCCTACTAGTCCTTTTATCAAGCGATTATTCTACTTAGGAATGCCCGTGCTTACGGGAATATTCATCTGCTGCTCCCGCAATAGCCCCAAATACAAAGGGAATCGAAATCAAGGCTGCTCCTACCACTAGCGGATTAACGACTCCTCCTGTCAAAGACTGCAGTTCCGTCTGTCTCAGTTCTTTCTGCATACTAACCTCCTAAGGAATCAAGGCATTAACAAGGCTACGACCAAAGTCGCGACCGGTTTTGTAAATCATAGCCCACGTTTTACCAATCGCACTCCCTGCTTCACTGATATAACCTGCTCCTCCAGTAATGACTTGCAAATCTACGCTATCAAGAACTTGGCCTTCAGGACAGGTCGGAACTGGTCCCAGTGGACCACTTGGATACGGATAAGGAAAACCTGGTACTAGCACCTTACCAGGACACCAGGTGTGGCTACCTCCCTCTATATTCGCTGTTTCTACCTGTTGAATTCTTTCCATTCTCTATCCTCACTTTCTTTCTTTTTGGGGCCCTCATCTTTTAATTCGAAAGCAAAGAAAAAAATTAACGATTTCGATACATGCGATGACTGAGTTCAAGAAGATCAGCAATCAGTTCATCATGATCTTGAATCAAATTGTAGAGACGATCTTGACTCAAAACTCCACACTTATAGTCCTCGGAAAGTTTCTCAGATAAGCTCCACCAATCCTCACTTCCATAATATTCCCGTAGCTGTGCATATTCTTGATAAGCCTCTTGAAACTGTTCTAACTCTCTACTAAATGCTTCTAAATGTGGCAGAAAGGCTGCATAGGCTTCCTCCATCTCCTGAAGCTTTTTAAGCTTTGATGCTTCCATATATACCCTCTTTCGTTTAAGGCCCTCTCATCTCCACAGAAGAAGAGAATCAGGGACAACTGATACCTCTAAAGGAGTTGATACCCGATTTGAGACAGGTAACCCTTTATAGACAAAGTCACTTGAAACAATTTAAAAAGAAAAAGCCCATAAATTCGGGCTTTTTCAAAATAAAATTTAAAATTAAAGCATTTTGTTGTAGAATTCAACGACAAGTGCTTCATTGATTTCTGGGTTGATCTCATCGCGTTCTGGTAGACGAGTCAATGAACCTTCCAATTTTTCTGCATCAAAAGATACGAATGCTGGACGTCCAAGAGTTGATTCAACAGCTTCCAAGATTGCTGGAACTTTAGCTGATTTTTCACGAACTGAGATTACTTGACCAACTTCAACGCGGTAGCTTGGGATGTCAACACGTTTACCATCAACAAGGATGTGACCGTGGTTAACAAATTGGCGAGCTTGACGACGAGTTGAAGCCAAACCTAGGCGGTAAACAACGTTGTCCAAACGACGCTCAAGAAGAAGCATGAAATTGAAACCAAGAATTCCACCTTTGATTTTTGTAGCTTGTACGAACAAGTTACGGAATTGTTTTTCACCAACTCCGTACATGAAACGAAGTTTTTGTTTTTCAGCCAATTGCAAACCGTATTCTGAAAGCTTGCTACGGTTGTTTGGTCCGTGTTGTCCTGGTACGTAGTTACGACGTGCTAGTTCTTTACCAGTTCCTGATAGAGACAAACCAAGACGACGAGATTTTTTCCATGATGGTCCTGTATAACGTGACATATAAATGTCCTCCTCTAAAATATTGCTTGAGGAAATAGTCACTTGAAAAATCCTGATTCGTGCAGGAAACCTTCGCCCCAACAGCAAGGGTTACTTACTGGGACTTCCTGTTGACGAGCTCCATATTTTTCTGCTGCTATTTCGCACGTTCTCTATTGTAACATACCCAAGTAGCTCTGTAAAGGATTTTATCATTTTTTAAAAGAAAAGGCCTCAGTCATTTCCTGATTCGCAAAAACCATCGAATTACATACACAAGACGATGGTTTAACTTTTCTATAAACAATTCTATTTGATAATTCTAGACCGATCCGTCCAATTTTCCAGATTTCATCTACTGCAAGAAATACCACTAAAGAACCCGCATCATCGGGTTCAGTTCTGGACAAGCGCGCTTACTCATTTCTGGGCTCGAACTGAAAATGTCCACTGGACAGCCTCGCTTACTCATCCAGATATTTAATAAGTGTTTTTTCAGTAAGGATATCAGAGTAGGTGTAGGATTCGACATAGGTGTTGGTAATTTCACCAGGTAGGCTTCCGACGTTATTGTATTCAACAATAAAAAGAGATGGGTAGACTTCGATAAGACGACCGATTTTGGTTTTTTGGCGTTTACGGCCGTGTTCAAGGGTCATTTCAACCATCTTCCCTTCGTGGTTTTTAATGTCTTCTTTAATTTTTTTCATTTTAGCAACATCTGTAAATGCATCACTCATAGTTATTCCTCCCTTTTGGATATGCTTGAAAACTTGAAATATTCTTTTTGAAATAGGAGTTCAACGGTTCCACGCGCCCCACTCCGGTTTTTCTCGATAATAACTTCAATCTTGTTATTAGGTTCTACCTCTTCCTCACCTTCACTGCGGTAATAGTCATCACGATAGAGGAAGGCTACGATATCCGCATCCTGCTCAATAGAACCAGATTCCCGAATATCTGAAAGTACTGGGCGCTTGTCTTGACGTTGTTCAAGTCCCCGTGAGAGCTGACTGAGAGCCAAAACAGGTACTTTTAACTCTTTGGCCAGAATTTTTAATTGACGTGAAATTTCCGATACTTCTTGTTGTCTATTTTCTCGACCGGTTCCTGTAATCAACTGCAAGTAGTCGATTAAGATAAGTCCTAAGTTATTTGTTTCCTTAGCCAGTTTTCGAGCCCTTGATCGGATTTCAGTAATTCTGATACCTGCAGTATCATCAATATAGATGGGAGCGGAAGCTAAATTTGCCTGGGCAATGGTGACTTTACGCCATTCCTCATCCGTCAAATTCCCTGTCTTAATAGAATGGTTATGGATTAGACCTTCTGCTGAAAGCATTCGATCAACCATACTCTCAGCCCCCATCTCTAGAGAAAAGATGGCAACCGTCAATCCCGTTTTAGTGCTAATATTTTGAGCAATATTCAGTGCAAAAGCAGTTTTTCCGACCCCAGGTCGAGCACCAAGAATAATCAATTGATCTTCATGGAGTCCTGTGGTCATCTTATCTAACTCGATAAATCCTGTTGGAACCCCCGTAACATCAGATGTTTGCTGGGACCGAATTTCCAGATTCTCGAAATTAATGTTCAAGATATCCTTGATAGCTCTAAAGCCATTTCTTTTATGATTTTCGTTTAAATCAATCAGGGTCTTTTCTGCACCTGCAATCAGTTCATCAGTCCCCATGGCTCCTTCGTAAGCCTGATTGATTGTTTCGGTTAAGCGTGATATAAAACGGCGACGCATGGCCATATCGGCCACAATTTGAGCATAATACTCGGCATTCGAGCTAGTTGGAACCGCATTGACAACTTCAACTAAATAAGAAAAACCACCAATATTTTCCAGATCTCCTTGGGCTTCCAGAATGGCTCTCATGGTAGTCGCATCAATGACATCTCCCCGATCATTCAAGTCAATCATAGCCTGAAAAATAAGGCGGTTCGCATATTTAAAAAAGTCAGCTGGTTCAATGTACTCACGTACAAAAACCAGCTTACTCTCATCCAAAAAAATAGCCCCTAGAACAGATTGTTCTGCTAAAATGTCTTGCGGTTGTGTCCGCAATTCTTCCAGATTGGCCATTTCTCCTCCTTAAATCCTCGCACTAAGCTTCTTGGATATAAATTTTAATTTCCCCTGCTACATCTTGGTAGAGTTTGACAGGAACTTCAACAGAACCGATCGAACGAAGTTGGTGGTCTAAATGGATATTCCGCTTGTCAACTTTAATTCCATACTGTTTCTGCAATTCTTCTGCAATTTTCTTGCTAGTGATAGAACCGAAGGTCCGGCCATCTGGACCAACTTTTTCTGTAAAACGAACAACTGTTTCTTCTTTTGCTAATTGTGCTTTGACAGCTTCCGCCTCTGCAATCAACTCAGCATGGGCTTTCTCCTGAGATTTTTGTTTTCCACGGAGTTCACCAATCGCTTGGGCAGTTGCCTCTTTAGCTAGGTTTTTCTTAATAAGGAAATTCTGTGCGTAACCAGTTGGTACCTCTTTGATTTCTCCTTTTTTACCTTTTCCCTTTACATCTTCTAAGAAAATAACTTTCATACTTCAGTCTCCTTTTCTTGCGTTTCATTTATAATAACATCTTTTAATCGAGTCGTCACCAAGGAAAGATCTACACCCCGCAGTTGGGCTGCAGCCAAGTTAAAGTGACCACCTCCGCCCATCTCCTCCATCATTCTCTGAACATTGATTCGACTACGACTACGCGCTGAAATACCAATCCTTTCGGCATCTAAGTAACTCACAACAAAGGTCGCCTCAATGCCTGACATATTAAGAATTGTATCAGCTGCCTTACTCAGTTCCACAGTCGAATAGAAATGGTCTTCTGGGGCAACCGCAAGAACAATCGTTGGACTTAGACGTTGACCTTGTAAAATCAACTCATTGACCCGTCTGTATTCATCAAAATCATTGGCCATAATTTCCTTAATCAAGGTACTATCACTGCCTCGACTTCGTAAATAACTAGCTACATCAAAGGTTCTATTAGTTACCTGAACAGAAAAATTCTTGGTATCCAGCATAATACCAGCCATCAAAATGCTGGCTTGAATTTTGCTGAGACGGTTTGACTTAGCGTTTTGGAACTGAATCAATTCCGTCACCAATTCACAGGCACTGCTAGCTCCGCTTTCAATGTAAGTAATCACCGCATTTTCAGGAAAATTTTCATCCCGTCGATGGTGGTCAATAACGATTGTCTGACTAAATTCTTGATAGAATTCCTCCGATAAGGTCAAGCTAATTTTGGAATGGTCTACCATGATTAACAAAGACTGTCGCGTTACGCGCGGCATAGCCTCTGTCAATGATAAAAGCTGGGTCTTCCCTTCTTCCTGTAGACTCGAGATAGCTCTCTGGATATCCGCAGACATCTGCTCTGGATCATAAACTGCATAGGACTGATCCGTCAAACTTTCAGCAAATTTTTGCATCCCAATTGAAGCTCCAAGAGCATCTAAATCCAAATTCCGATGTCCAACGATAAAGACCTGATCTGCTGATCGAATCTTATCTGAAATGGCGGTCATCATAGCCCGGGTACGGGTACGAGTCCTTTTTACAGCTGAAACACTTCCGCCTCCGAAGTAAATCGGATTTTTATTTTCTCGATTTTCACGAACAACCGCCTGGTCTCCACCTCGCACGAGGGCTAGATTTAAATTCTCGAGGGCTGTTTTTCCAATCGAAGCATGATCCCCATCTCCAAAGGCAAAACCCATACTAAGGGTTAGGGGAAGATTCCGTTCTTTTGCTTCATGACGGAAAACATCGATAATAGCAAATTTATCCGCCATTAGTCGATCCAAAACGGTATAGTCTGTAAAAAGGTAATAACGATCGGCATCCACACGCCGGTAAAATATCTGATGCTCCTCCGCAAATCGGGATACAAAATCAGCTATAAAACTATTAGTACTACTAATTTCAGAATCTGATAGGCCATCTCTAAAGTCATCATAATTATCTAGAGAGATCGCACCAATAACAGGGCGGGTTGTCGCTAATTCTTCAGCTGCACTATATTCATTACTAGCATCAAAGAAATAGACCATATGACCTGATTGGTCTAGGTGGACAGCATAGGTTCGCTCACCAATTGTCAGATAATGCCCTTGATCTGATTGTGCTGCTTCTAGAACAGACTCAACCGTTTGCATTTCCAATACGCCATCTTCACCGGCAAAAATAAGTTCTGCATACGGATTGTACCAATCAATCTTCCCAGAATCCTCACCCAATTTAAGAATACCAATCGGAATTTTACTGAGTAGGTTCGTCAAGCTTGTTTCAACTTGATCTTCAAGCTGTCGTTGATGCTCTTCATCTTCTTTAGCAACCGTCACTTCTTGGTCCAGTAAAAGTAATAGAATCAAAGCCCCCATTAAAATGATGGTAATCGCTATAGGAATGCCGTTCATGGAATGCTGCCAGACGACAGAGAGTATCCCTAAAAAAATGATCCCAATCATAAAGTAATGGAAAGGGGATAATGGAAATTTTTTCATCATAAACCTCTTCTTGATATTTTACCATAAAGGGAGTTTGACACCAACTGTTCACCGTAAAATTGGGATAGACTACAGAAAAAAAGACGACTTTTCAATGAAATCAATGACTACCTTTGTCAATCTGTAGTCAATAATTTGTAAACAAACTTGATTGAAATCAATTGCTTTTATGCAACAAAACCCAGATCCCACCATTGCTTAGCTAGTTTAGATTGACAAGTTATCTTTACAGAATTTTACTGCTAGGCATGAAGCATTCATCATCGCTTATGGCTTCTTAAACCCGGCTACTCAATACAAGGACCATTCGTAAAAAATAGAGGTCGGGCCAAATAGCCCAACCTCTACCTTACTATTTATTTGTCTGTATCTTGACTTGTTCTTGACGCTTAGAAATACTACGGGATTTACCTTCTAAATAAACCATCAGAATCGAAATATCGGCTGGGTTAACCCCTGAAATTCGGCTCGCTTGACCAATTGTTTCTGGATTAATTTGCTTAAATTTTTGCCGAGCTTCGGTTGCAATTGAATCAATGTCATCCCAATCAATATCGGCTGGAATCCGCTTTTCTTCCATCCGTTTCATCTTGTCAACTTGATCAAGAGCTTTTTGAATATAGCCTTCGTACTTAATCTCCGTTTCCAATAATTCCTTGACCTTATCGTCTACCTCAAAAGGAGCTGCTCCGATAAAGTGAGCCAAATCATCATAGCTAACCTCTGGTCTTCTTAGAAACTCTTTGGCAGTTAAGGCATCTGATAACGGTTTGAAACCAAAATTCATCACTTGCTTATTGGTTTCTGCAGTAGGTTTCAATTTATGAGCTTCCAAGCGCTCCATTTCTGATTGGAAACTTGCTTTTTTATTTTTGAAATCTTCCCAGCGCTCATCATCTACTAAACCAATAGAGCGGCCAATTTCTGTTAAACGCATATCGGCATTGTCATGGCGTAAAATCAAGCGATATTCTGCACGACTCGTCAATAAACGATACGGTTCTAACGTTCCTTTGGTCACCAGGTCATCAATCATAACACCAATATAACCATCACTCCGTTTCAAAATTAGTTCGGGTTTCCCAAGAACTTTTAGAGCGGCATTGATTCCTGCCATGATTCCTTGTCCAGCAGCTTCCTCATACCCAGAAGTACCATTCGTTTGACCTGCTGTAAAGAGACCTGAGATTTTCTTCGTTTCCAAAGTGGCTCTCAATTGATGCGGAAGAATCATATCATACTCAATCGCATAACCTGTCCGCATCATTTCAGCCTTCTCTAATCCTTTAATAGAATGCACTAACTCTCGCTGCACATCCTCTGGTAAACTGGTTGATAATCCTTGGATATAGACTTCTTCCGTATCTCTACCTTCTGGTTCTAGGAAAAGTTGGTGACGCTCTTTATCCGCAAACCGAACAATTTTATCTTCGATAGACGGACAATAACGAGGACCAACTCCTTCAACGACCCCTGTAAACATAGGAGCACGATGAAGATTGTTTTGAATAATTTGATGACTCTCATTATTCGTATACGTTAACCAACAAGGAACTTGATCTTTTAAGTAGTCTTCATCTTTTGATCGATAAGAGAAATGGTTCGGTGCTTCATCACCAGGTTGAATTTCCGTCTCACTATAGTCAATGGAAGAAGCTTTCACACGAGGAGGAGTCCCTGTTTTAAAGCGAGCAATTTCAAAACCTAAGGCCTTTAAATTATCCGCTAATTTGACGGAAGCAATGCTGTGGTTGGGACCAGACGAATACTTTAGATCACCAATGATAATTTCTCCACGCAAAGCTGTACCGGTGGTTACGATTACTGTTTTTGCACCAAACTCTTGATTGGTTGCAGTCCGAACCCCAATGACTTTATGATCCTCAACTAAAATCTCATCAACCATTGTTTGTCGAAGCGTTAAATTACTCTGATTTTCAACTGTTTTACGCATTTCCTTAGCGTATAATTCTTTATCAGCCTGTGCACGTAAGGCCCTTACAGCAGGTCCCTTACCTGTATTCAACATCTTCATTTGGATATAGGTTTTATCAATGTTCTTTGCCATCTCACCACCTAAAGCATCCACCTCACGGACAACAATCCCCTTAGCAGATCCTCCAATAGAAGGATTACAAGGCATAAAAGCCAACATTTCAATATTAATAGTCGCTAAGAGAGTCTTACACCCCATCCGAGCCGCAGCTAGAGAGGCTTCCACTCCAGCATGGCCAGCACCGATAACAATTACATCATAGGTTTCTGCAAACTGTCTTGTCATTCTTTCTTCCTTTCACAAAAAAGGCCAAGGCTTCATCTATTGCAGGCCAAAAAAGCCTGCAAATCCATGAGCTTTGACCATCAATGTATTTGCTTGTTAGTATTGTAGCATATCTTTACAACTTGTCAATTTATATGTACTGGCGGATTTGATCTCCACTATAGGCTTGATCAATCAAGCCACCTCCCAGGCACTCATCCCCATCATAGAATACAACAGCTTGTCCTGGAGTAATTGCTCGTTGCTCTTCCGCAAACTTGACAGTCGCCTTGTCTCCGTTGACGGAAACTGTCACCTTTGCGTCAGGTTGACGATAACGAAACTTAGCTGTACATTCCATTTCAAATGATTCTGGCATATCTTTTGTAAAGTGAACTTGACTAGCTGTTAATTTGGTTGACAATAAATGTTCATGATAAAATCCTTGGCCTACATACAGGATATTCTGTTCAAGATCCTTTCCAACTACAAACCAAGGCTTATTATCTCCACCTTCCTGTCCTCCGATACCCAGACCCCCACGTTGTCCAATCGTATAATACATGAGTCCAGCATGAGATCCCATATCACGGCCTTCCATTGTCATCATTCGACCTGGTGTGGCTGGTAAATAATTGCTTAGGAATTCTTTGAAATTTTTCTCGCCAATAAAGCAAATTCCAGTTGAATCTTTTTTCTTGGCTGTTGCTAAGCCAGCTTCCTCTGCAATTCTACGAACTTCTGCCTTCTCCAAGTGACCTAATGGAAACATTGTCTTCTGAAGCTGTTCCTGTGATAGTTGACTGAGGAAATAAGTTTGATCTTTATTCTGATCTTTACCTCTAAGCATCCGAACTTGACCATTTTCATCACGTTCAATTTGTGCGTAATGACCTGTTGCTACATAATCAGCTCCTAGTTCCATAGCGTAGTCAAGGAAAGCTTTAAATTTGATTTCCTTATTACACATTACATCTGGATTAGGAGTCCGCCCAGCTCTATATTCTGCCAAGAAATATTCAAAAACCCTATCCCAATACTCTTTTTCAAAATTGACAGAGTAGTAAGGGATTCCAATTTGATCTGCTACTGCAGCAACATCTTTATAATCTTCAGTTGCCGTACAAAAGCCATTTTCATCGGTATCATCCCAGTTTTTCATAAAGATACCAACGACATCATAACCTTGTTCTTTTAGTAAAAGAGCTGTCACAGAGGAGTCAACTCCTCCACTCATGCCCACGACAACTCGTGTTTTTGAAGGAACACTCATAGTTTTCTCCCATCTTTCGTTTGTCACGTTTCCGTGCGCGCTTTCAACGATTTGAAGGTCGTTTTGAGCAAGGCTTATTATAACATGAATCAAAAAAATCCTCCACTAAACTACATGTTCAGTGAAGAACCCTTTTAACTCCTTAGTACCAGCCATTCGCTAGCCAGAATTGATGGGCTTGAACCCATGAACCATAACGGTTTTTTACGTATTCATCCGCTACTCGCTCTTGATTCTCAGGAGATAGATCTCCATTGAGATAGGAAAGAGTCAATTGGTATCGTCCATAGTAAATACCATTTTGGGCTGTGTAACTACCACTTGATTCTTTTTGGGCAATCCATTCCTTTGCTGCTTGCTCATCACTTGACAAACTTGACGTTGTTGTCAAAGTGGATGATTCCTGACTAGCTGTTAACTCTTCTGTCCGCCCTTCTGGCTCAGCTGCAGTGACTGGGGCCTGTTCTAAACTTGCTGGTGTCATCTCAGTCTCCTGAGTAGACGTTTGTTCTGAAATAGCCTTATCTGAAGCTTCTGGCAAATTCACTGTTTCACCACTAGCTACTTGTTTTTCTTCCAATACTTCTGAACTTTGAATAACGGTTTGAGAAGACTTTTCTTGCCCCGAACTTGCTTCTATAACAACAGAATCTTGCGTCTGATTGACAGAATTTTCTTCCGAAACTGTTTGTTCACTAAAGTCATTTGAAGTTCCTGTTGTTAACTCCAATACTTGACCAATGTGAATCAAATTTGGATTTTTAAGATGATTTAGCTTTACAATGGTGTCAACAGTTGTTTGTTTTTCTGTAGCGATTTTTGAGAGAGTATCTCCTGATTTTACAGTGTAGGTATCTGCTGACGCAGCACTTGCAGAACCTGCGACAAGAAGAGTCGCTAACCCTGTTAATAGATAATAATTCTTTCGTTTCATGTAGGTTTCCTTTCTTATCTGTACTTATTCTATCCCAGTAATATTACGGGAAGATAGCAGGAAATGAGATAGTTTTACAATTATGTAAAAGAGATTGGTTAGATTCTTTACATTCCTAGTGCTTTTGCCTTATGGTATACTTATCGTAAAGGAGGATTTATGTTTTTATTTTTTGATTTAGATGGAACCCTGGTTGATAGTGGACCAGGAATTAGAGCAGCATTTCAATATGCATTCTCAAAACTGAATCTTACAGTTCCCAATGATTCAGAGTTAGACACCTTAATTGGACCTCCACTCGAACGATCCTTTGCCCTATATCTCTCTGAAGATAAAGTTGAAGAAGCTATTCGCCTCTTCCGAAACTACTATAAGGAAAAAGGAGTTTACCAGGCCGACCCCTATCCTGGGATAAAGGAAGCTCTACAGACGTTAAAAGAGCAAGGTCACTACTTAGCTATTACCACTAGTAAAAACCAACCCATGGCCCAGGTTATGGTCCAGCACTTCGAATTCCAACCTTATTTCCAAGAAGTCTTTGGAGCTCTTCCAGATTCCCATGATAAAATCGATGTTCTCAAACGAGGCCTAGAGGTCGCAAAAGCACCTAAAGAACAAAGCTTTATCATTGGAGACACACGCTTTGATATGGCAGCTGGCCGGGATCTCCAAATCGGATGCGTTGGAGTGGAATGGGGCTATGGAACATCTGATTCCCTAACCGAAAACGGTGCACAAGTGTTACTAGCAAAAACACAAGACTTAACCTCTTTTTTGAAGTAAGGAAGCAACTGAGATACAATTATAAGCCCTATCGACTCTATAATGGGTGAAAGCTCTAAATAGAAATTGTAGGGCTCTTAAGGACAAGACGTATCTTTAAATTTAAAAACCTAAAACAGCAAATCTTATCTAAATAAGAACCTAAAAAAGGGGAACATACCAAGTGTATGTTCCCTTTTTTAATAATTGACTTCTTGAGCAGTTTCATACTACGCTAGATTTCAAACAGAATCACTAAAAGAAATCTTTCTCGTTAAGTAAGAATTCCCAATCTTAGATATTCTTTTTTACAATTTTCCTATTAATATCCCCAAGCAGCTAGGCCTTGATTACTGTAAGCATTGTAAGCCGCTTGAATTTGATCATCTACGCTAGCAGTTGATCCCCAACCTGGCATAGTCTGGAAAAGTCCGCTGGCACCAGATGCATTGGCTGCATAAATATTCCCATTTGATTCACGAGCAATAATGTTTTCCCACGTTGAAGCGGATACACCTGTCAACTCTGCCATACGGGCTGCAGCATAGATTCCATGCTCTCCAGCAGTATTTCCATTAGCCAATACAGCTGAGCCAGCTACTGCGTTTGAATAATTTCCTTGAGCAGCTGGCAAACTTGCGGGTGCTGCATAAGTATACGTTTCTGCAGTATTTGAAAGAGAAGTCACTTCAATGGCTTCCTGCCGTGAAGCAGGTGTACTAGCCTGCGCTTGAACACCCATGCCTTCTTCTGTGAATTCAGATACCTCTCCCACTTTTTCTGTAGTAACCTCGTTGTTTTCTTCTCTAGAGGCTGCTTTTTTATCTGAAAATGTAGATTTTCTTACTGAGCTCGATGAAGCTACAGTTTCTGTCTTTTTAATAGTTGAAGACGTAGTTTCTTGACTTCCAGTATAGTTTTCTGCCAATACAGTCCCACCAATTACAAGGGCAGAAGCCGCTGACAGGATTCCAAAATTTCTATACTTTTGTTTTTGATCTTTACGCATTCTTTTCTCCTTTTTTCCTACAACCTATCATACAGGCTGTTTATTACCTTTTCTTATAGAAAAAGTAACGTTTGTTACAAGGAGATGATATTTACACCATTTTTTTGTAATAAAAGCTAATTTTTAAGGAAAAAGAGAGCTAATGCTAGACAGATTAGTAAAAGAAGTGACAAGGTATCTCGAAAGTGCCATTGAAG
Organism: Streptococcus sp. 10F2; assembly: GCF_054331515.2. Lineage (NCBI taxonomy): Bacteria > Bacillati > Bacillota > Bacilli > Lactobacillales > Streptococcaceae > Streptococcus > Streptococcus sp. 10F2. Next base: position 46,389 of record NZ_JBTGGE020000003.1, read on the forward strand.
TTTACGATAGCTTGTTCGTGGTAAACCGACCTGATAACCACGGGCTTCCATAGCTGTCGCTAAGGCATCTGCACGTTTAAAACTCGAAGCAAATAATGGAATCAAAATAGGAATGAAGGACTTGGCCTTTTGGACTAAATTCCCTTCTCCAAAGTCAACTCCACGCGCTCGCTGAGCATTCATAACCTTGACCGTATCATCCATCAAGGTTGGAATAAAACGTAAACTCATTGACAACATTAAACCAACTTCCTGGACTGGGAAATGAAATAGGTTTAAAGGCTTTAAGAGAGATTCAATCGCTCTTGCAAGTGTAAGAGGCATTGTTGTCAAGGTTAGAACAGTTGACCAGAGGACAATCGCTAGAAAACGGACAAATATGATTCCGGCTTGAGTCAATCCAGTATCTGTAACTGTCAACCAACCAAACTGAAACAATGCTTCTCCTGAATTCAAGGTAAACAACTGGAAACTAATCGTAAAGAAGATGAGAAACCACATCGGTTTTAAGCCATCCCAATAGACTTTAATGGGTAAACCTGACAGTAATAAGAGAAGCCCTGTAACCAATAGAATGACAACATTCGTCATAAAATTATTGGCCCAAAATATCATGAGAACAAAGGCAAACATCCCTAGTAATTTAGCTCTGGGATCTAAGCGATGAATAACGGAATCACCGGGAATATAGCGACCTAAAATAAGCTTATCCATGATAGGACTCCTTAAATTCTGCTAGTGTTGTGGGGAGGAAATCAAACATCATTCCTTTTTCTCTTAGTCCTAGAGCAAACTGGGTTACTTTCGGCAGACCTAGATGGAGTTCATTCATTCGCTCCACATCTTGAAAAAGATCTCTAGGATGTCCTTGTGCTTCAAGTCGCCCATTTGAAAGAAGGTAGGCATAGTCAGCATAATTGGCTACATCGTCCATGAGATGAGTCACTAGGATAATTCCCATCCCTTCTGCATGTAATTTAGCAAATAACTGCATAAACTCTTTCCGACCTGCGGGATCCAAACCAGCAGTTGGCTCATCAAGAACCAGTATTTCTGGTTCCATAGCTAAAATTCCTGCTAAAGCTACACGACGCATTTGTCCACCAGAAAGTTCAAATGGACTACGCTCCAATAGTTCTCCATCAATCCCCACTAGAGCTAGTTTTTCTCTAGCTAATTGTTCGGCTGCTTCTTTAGAAACACCAAAATTTTGGGGGCCAAAGGCAACATCTTTTAAGACAGTCTCTTCAAACAACTGGCTTTCTGGAAACTGAAAGGCCATACCAATCCGTTTTCGAACCTGTTTAATGTCCTTTTGTTTTTTTCCAGCCTCTAAAATAAGAGTTCCAACTCGAACCTGTCCACTAGTCGGTAGTAAGAGGCCGTTAAGTAGTTGGAGAAGTGTTGACTTTCCACTTCCTGTATGACCAATAATAGCTGTGTAATTTTTTTCAGCAAGTTCTAGATCAATATCAAACAAGGCTGGTCCTTCGAAAGGTGTTCCAGCTTGATAGCTATAGCTTACTTTGGAAACTGTAATTCCCATAAATAGTCCTGCAATTCTTCTTCTGATAGGTAGCTAGATACATCTAAATCTAGTAGTTCTAGTAATTGGCGTGTAAAAGGAAGATCTAACCCTACATCCTCTAAATCTGGTCGTTGGAAGAGCTCATTAGGTGTTTGAATAGATTCCACTCGCCCTTTTTTCATAACCAAGACCCGGTCACTTAGGCTTACTTCTTCCAAATCATGAGTGACGGATAAAACTGTAATATCTTGCTGTCTTCGAATCGCCGCGATAGTCTCCATCAGTTCTTTACGACCTTCTGGATCTAGCATGCTGGTCACTTCATCAAGAATAAGGATTTTAGGCTGTAAGGCCAGGACACCTGCAACGGCTACCCGTTGCTTTTGTCCTCCAGATAAGCGAGCAGGCTCTCGATCTCGAAATTCCCACATATTTACAGTCTTAAGTGCTTCCTCTACTCGCAAGTGCATATTTTCAGGGCTAACTTGATTATTTTCCAAGGCAAAAGCGACATCATCTTCGACTGTCGCACCGACAAACTGATTATCGGGATTTTGGAAAACAATCCCCATTTCTTGCCGTTTTTCCCAAATATTTTCAGGGGTTAATACTTGGTCATCTATCAAGACTTGTCCTTGATCGGCTTCTAATAGCCCATTTAATAGGCGTACCAAGGTAGATTTCCCACTACCATTATGTCCTACGATTGACAACCACTCCCCCTGTTTCACGTGGAACTCTACCTGATCCAGGGTAGGGAGAACATCTTCTTTTTGGTATCGAAAACTAAGATTGCGAACCTCAATACTATTTTTTTTCATTATTGAAATGTATCCTTAAATAAGAAGGAAGCGCCTTTAAAGTAATCATAACCTGAATAAAGGGTAAAGAATAAGGCGATGTAAAGCGTAATGTCAGCTAATAGAGTGAAATGGAATAGATAAAAAATAATGGCAAACATTTGGGAGAAGGTTTTGATTTTACCAGGCATTGCCGCAGCCAAAACCGTTCCTCCCTGCTCAACAAGAAGCAAACGCAAGCCTGTCACAGCTAGCTCCCGACAAACAATGAGAGCTGCAATCCAAGCTGGAACAAACCCAAGTCCAACCAGCAAAATGAAGGCAGACATAACCAGGAGTTTATCAGCCATAGGGTCTGCAAACTTGCCAAAATTCGAAACCACTTGCCACTTACGAGCCAAGTAGCCATCCAAATAATCTGTAAAACTAGCTACTGCAAAAATCAAAGCTGCAATCCAATGTAAATCGGAGCGATTCGGTAGACTAAGAATCAGAATAAAGATAGGAATCATGGCGATTCTTATGAGGGTTAAAAGGTTAGGGATATTTTCTTTTTTCATAAATAACTCACTCTTCTAAGCCCCCATCTTGAAGGCTTGATTCTGTATTAGTTGAAACTTCATCAGATGTGGAACTACTTTCTGATGAACTATCTTCGGATGAATTTTGAATAGCTGTTGAACTTGTTCGCAAGACGAGTGTGATTGTTTCCACAGGTAGATTCTCGAGTGAGACTTTTTCTCCATTTAGAGTCATTTCTACTAGGCTCGGATCTCCTAGTCCAATGTAAAATTCGTAATTGGTTACCAACTCCTCTGTGAAGCTTGGATTCGTTGAGGTTAAGGCTATTCCACTTGCAGCTGCCGTTTCAGAAACACTGACCCAAGTGTCTGTGTTTTGAGACCGACTAATCTTCAATTCAACAGATTCACTAGCTCCTGCTGCTGTTACATAAGTAACCCCAGCATGAGTGGAAACAGAAATGTCTAATTTTTCCTGTTGCTTTTCTTTATCTGCAACCTTCTCTTCCTGACTCGTACTAGAACTCGTTATCGGGGTTTCAGAAACATGATTGGTCGAGTAATTCCATACAAAGTAACCAACTGACCCAAGAATTCCCAAAGATATAAGAACAAAATAAAATACAGGTAGGTAAGATTTTATCTTACGTCTTTCAATCCGTGTCGTACGTCCATATTCCTCATCTACTTCAATTTCATCATAGGCAACCATCGATCCATTTTCATAAGCCGCAAGTAAAATTTTATCGTCTAAGCCTAGTTCCCAAGCGTATTTTTTGATAAACGAACGGGCATAAAATGGACTAGGTAACTGGTCAAAATCATTATTTTCAAGAGCCTCTAGATATTCAACTTGAATATCTGCAGCTTTCTGAATTTGACTCAACTTTTTTCCTTGATGAATACGTTCACGACGCAGTACTTCACCGATTGTCACTTTTCTCATATCAGGGTCCTTCTCTTTCTAGGTATAATTCGGTAAAACAGTAAAATCCATCATGTCGCAGGTTTCAATAAATTCACGTCCAACTTCAAGCACATCGACAAGATGAATATTAGGGAGGATTGCTGGAAGATCAAAAAGATTCAATCCCTCAACCCCAACTAAATAATTGTTAAATATAAAATCATAGTGATCCAATTGTCGGATAAAATCGCCATACATCTCATTCTTCAATAAATCAAGGTGTTCTTCCGACAAATCAGCTGATTGTTCAAAACGTTTCACAATAGTCCTCAATTGATGAGAGAGGGAAACAGGTTCATCAGTGTCCAAGAAAAAAAATACATGGTGATAAAGCTCTTGAACTTCGATTTCAAATTGAAAAGAGTAATCAATCTTCCCTGAATCCAGTAAGTCTTGGTAACGTTGTGAAGTCCAACCTAGCAACAAGGAGAAAAACAATTGCAACTTGACTTTGTAGACAAAGATTTCTTCTTGTTGTAAAGATTGATTCCCCCGTAAGCCAATGGCCAACTTTGCTTTTGAAACATCCATACGAATCGATTCTCCAGACTTTACAGATTGATAAGAAAGGGGATTTCGAAGAGGTCTTGAATCCGTCTGATTTGACAACCTCAAAACACTATCCTCCAACAACCCTACCAATTCCACAGGATCAAAATCACCAATTAAAAACAATTGCATGTTTTGAGCTTGGTAGTAATCTCTGTAAATTCTTTGTAAATCTGTTAAATCGATTTGTGATATCGACTCCCGACTACCTACAATTTCCATCGCCAATGGCGTATGTGGATACATTCTAGCCAAGGCCTCGGTATACAAAACTTGATCTGGATCAGCTTTATACATTTCTAACTCTTGAAGGATAATTTCTTTCTCCTTGTCCACTGCTTTCGGAGATGTTGTAAAGCTAGATATCATTTCTAACAACAATCGTGCACTAGCAGAAATCTCCTTACTAGAGGAAAATGTGTAACCCGTATATCCAAAACTTGTAAAGGCATTACTATCAATTGCTGACTCTGTAAACTTGAGTAAAAAATCTTCTCCAGACTCTGTCTCGAAAATTTTGTGTTCTAAAAAATGTGCTAATCCAGCAGGCTCGCTTTCATCCCAATCTAAGCTACCAATATTGACAGTTAGTAAACCAGCTTGTTCTTTGAACTCTTTTTTGGGAAGCATCCGTAATAAAAAACCATTGGAAAAACGATAGGTAAACAAAGTCTCATCAATACTAGAAAAACGTTTTTCTTCGAGATTTCTCATTCATTACTCCCTTCTAAAAATATCATTGACTGTAGCTGTAAACTGCGAGCAACTGTTTGAATATCTTTCGCTGTCACTGTTTCCAAAGCTTTTTGAAATGAACCATCTAACCCATAGGCTGCTCCAAACATAGCCGTTTGATAGGTTCTCTCCACCATAGCCATTGGCGAATCCTCTACCTGGATCATGAGATCCAATAACATCTTTTTACTCATGAGTAATTGTTCCTCGCTAATGAAGCCTCTTCGTATACGATTCATCTCTTGTCGAATCTGCTTAAAGATGACATTGCGATTCGAAGCCTCAAAACCTACATAAATGCGAAAAAGATGTGAAAATACATGGAGTTGACTCCCCACAGTATAGGCCAACCCTTCCTCTTCTCGAATTTTTTGGAAAAGAAAGGAATGTGGAAACTGTCCTAACAAAGCATTTAACAAAACTAAAGCTGGGTAAGATTTTTCATCCCGAAAAATTGGCGTAAAATAGGCCAAATCCAAAACTGATTGTTGCCCCATAGCCTTTTGGAATCTCTCTCGTACGATTGAATTGACTGGCTGAAAATGATTAAAAGTGCTCAACTCTTCTCGAGCATTCAAATTCCAGCTCCGAATACGCTCCCTAATCACCTTTTCCGGAAATTCACCGAAAAAGATAAAATCAATCCTGTCCTCTCGCATCATCCGTTTAAATTCTCGATAAGTAGAGCGAGCCGTTTCAGACTCAAGTAATTCCTTATTCCCATAATTTGACAAGGACAAGTCCGGATGATCATTGTAGAAAACTTTAAAACTTTCATTCCGAGCTTGACTAAAATCGTTTTCCTTCTCTCGCTCCAATATCTCTATTAAATTCTCTTGCTCAGTTTGAAACAAGGATGGAGCAAACGCATCCTCTTCAATTAAGGGAGTAAACAATACGGAGTAAATCAAATCAAAGATTCCCTCAATTAAAAACTGCTTCTTACTCAAAAAACGATCTTTTACAAAAAGCAAATCAATGTCAACAGTATGTAAATTTCCAATAACATGAACAGAGGTTGACAACTCAGCGCCATATAAGGAAGCTAGGTATCTCTGTAAATCCTTTAACCGAGGATAGGATTTATTGGCAGTTTCTAAGATTGCAGCCACAATAGCTCTCGCTGAGACAGAGTACCGAGACAAGGTAGATGTAAAGCGAATCTTGATAACATTGCTCTTGAATTTATGACTATTTATGACATGTAAATGTACGCCATTTACTAATTCCATAACCACCTCGAAATTAATTCTATATAGGATATCATTATACCACTAATCCCGTTAAAAACCCACTTTTCATACTAGAAAGCAGGAATAGAATCAGTATGCTATAATAACCCCAGAGGTATATTATGAACTACAAATTATTTGATGATTTTATTACGTTACAAGCACTACTAAAGGATCTTGGAATTATTCAAAGTGGAGGTGCTGTCAAAGCCTTCCTAGCAGAAAAAACAGTCCTCTTAAATGGCCAGGAAGAAAACCGTCGTGGTAAAAAATTATATCTTAACGACCACATTTCTATTCCAGATTTAAATTTGACAATACAGCTTCAAGCACCAAGTTCTGAGGAACTCCTCGAACATCAGGAAGCCAAAAAAGAAAAAGAACGAATCGCTAAATTAGTAAAAGAACTTAATAAAAAACAGCCTTCCACTAAACCTACTCGGGACAAAAAGAAGCCTGTACGATTCCCAGGTCGCTAACTATGTGGTTAAAAGAACTTGAAATACACCAGTTTCGAAATTACAAGGATGTCAACCTTCAGTTTCAACCAGGACTAAACGTTTTCTTAGGCCAAAACGCTCAGGGAAAAACCAACCTTCTTGAAGCCATCTATTTTCTAGCCCTAACTCGAAGCCATCGAACTCGATTTGACAAGGAATTGACACAATTTAATTCGGATAATTTCCGTTTACAAGGTGTCCTCTCTAAGTTGACAGGGACTCTCCCTTTAGAAGTCTCTTGGACCAGTAAAGGACGAATGACGAAAGTCAACCATCTCCGACAAGCAAAACTTTCAAACTACGTTGGACATATGAATGTTGTCTTATTCGCCCCGGAAGATTTACAATTAATCAAAGGAAGTCCCAATATCCGTCGTAAGTTTATTGACATCGATCTAGGACAAATCAAACCTACTTACTTAGCAGAGCTTTCTCACTACCAACATATCCTTAAACAACGAAACTCCTACCTAAAGTCTGCACAAAGCATCGACCCTCATTATTTGGATGTATTAGATGAACAATTAGCCCAATATGGAGCTAGGGTTATCCAGCACCGTCTTCAATTTCTAAATGATTTAGAGACGGTTGCTAAAAAACAACAAGAATATTTGTCTCAAGAAAATGAACATCTCACCATTCAATACGAAAGTTCGATTAATTTACAGCTTGATTTGCAATTTCTTGTCAAAGAATTGACAGAAATACTTCGTCAAAAACGTCAAACCGATATCCTTAAAAGAACAACTAGCGTCGGGCCCCATCGGGATGATGTGCAATTTGCAATCAATGGCATGGATGCTAAATTTGGAAGTCAAGGACAGCAAAGAAGCCTCATTCTATCTTTAAAATTAGCAGAAATTCAACTTATTAAAGAGGTTACTCGAGAAAGCCCAATCCTTCTCCTAGATGATGTCATGAGTGAATTGGACAATCAAAGACAAACAAAATTATTAGAAGCCATCAGTGGGGATATACAAACATTCTTGACAACTACTTCACTAGATCATTTACAAACTTTACCTATAGATTTACAGATTTTCAACATTCATCAGGGAGAAATTCTACCAGAAACACTATAAAAAGCCAGATTTACAACAATCTGGCTTTTTTAGTTATTATTAGTGCATTGAATAGTTCGGTGCTTCATTTGTGATCTGCACATCATGTGGATGACTTTCTTTAAGACCCGCACCACTCATCTCCATAAATTGAGCATTTTCACGAAGTTGAGAGAGGTCACCTGCACCGACATAGCCCATACCTGAGCGAAGACCGCCAACCATTTGGAAGACAATATCAGAAGCAGCTCCCTTATAGGCAACACGTCCTTCAATTCCTTCTGGAACCAATTTGTTCGCCTCATTAATAGATGATTGGAAATAACGATCTTTGGAGCCTTTTTTCATAGCTGCCAAACTTCCCATGCCACGATAAGTTTTGAACTTACGTCCTTGGAAGATCTCAGTTTCACCTGGAGCCTCATCCGTACCAGCTAACATCGATCCGAGCATTACAGCATGACCACCAGCAGCTAGGGCTTTAACAATATCACCTGAGTATTTAATACCACCATCTGCAATAATCGTCTTACCATATTCACGTGCTACTCCCGCAGCATCATAAATAGCTGTTACTTGTGGTACACCCACTCCAGCGATAACCCGTGTTGTACAAATCGAACCAGGTCCAATTCCAACTTTAACCACGTCTACACCGGCATCATAAAGTGCACGTGTCCCTTCAGCAGTTGCGACATTTCCTGCAATAAGAGTCTTATCAGGGAATACTTCACGAATTTCACGAATTTTCCGCAAAACTCCTGCTGAATGACCATGAGCCGTATCAATAACAATTGCATCTGCACCTGCTTCAAACAAAGCTCTTGCTCGATCAAAGGTATCTGATGTAACACCCACCGCACCTGCTACTAACAGACGACCATATTGATCTTTCGCAGCATTTGGAAACTCAATGACTTTTTCAATATCCTTAATGGTAATCAAACCAGCCAAGGAACCATCTTCATTAACCAGTGGCAATTTCTCAATTCGGTTTTGATGAAGAATCCGTTCCGCTATATCCAAGTCTGTGCCAACCGGAGCAGTGACCAAATTTTCACTGGTCATATGTTCACGAATAGCCTGACCAAAGTCAGTGATAAAACGCATATCACGATTCGTGATAATACCAACCAATTTGCGACTCTCAAAAGAATCTACAATTGGTACACCACTAATATGATAACGCTCCATCAACTCATTCGCTTCAGATACAGAATGATTTGGAGTTAAGAAGAACGGATCCATGATAACACCATTTTCAGATCGTTTTACTTTACGAACTTCATCCGCCTGCTCTTCAATAGACATATTTTTGTGAACTACACCGAGTCCACCAGCTCTTGCCATGGCAATAGCCATCCGGCTATCTGTCACAGTATCCATAGCAGCTGAAATAATAGGGATATTCAAGGTTAGATTCGGTGCCAATTGCGTACGCAAATTAATATCATTTGGCAGCACATGACTCTCTGCTGGAATTAGCAAGACGTCATCAAAGGTATATCCTTTTTTCAAAAACTTAGTATCCCAATTTGACATGGTTGTTCTCCTCTTTCTTAAACTTCATATTAGGTATCCCCAATCGATTGAACATATTTTATCACTCTCAAATGAATTGTCAACTAATATAAACTAGTTTCAAAAATAACGAATCCCCATAGCCTCTTTAACCTGATCAAGAGTTTGAGCTGCAACTTCTTGAGCCACCTGGCTCCCTTTTCTCAACATTTCATAAACTTGTCCCATATCTTGAGCAAATTCTAAACGGCGTTGACGGATAGGTCCGAGTTCTCTTTCCAAAATCTCTAATAAGTAACGTTTGGTTTTTACATCTCCTAGACCCCCACGTTGATAATGTTCCTTCATGGCTTGAATTTCCTGTGCATCCTCCGGACGCCCAAAAACATCCAAGTAATAAAAGACCATATTCCCCTCTACTTGACCCGGATCTTCCACTCGGATATGATTTGGATCTGTATACATACTCATAACTTTCTTTTGCAAAGTATCCATATCATCCGCCAAGTAAATCCCATTGCCTAATGACTTCGACATCTTAGCATTCCCATCCAAGCCAGGTAAACGCCCTGCTGATTCATTCTCAGGATAGATTCCCTCAGGCTCTACCAAGACATCCGTTTGATACACATGATTAAAGCTTCTGACAATCTCACGCGTTTGCTCAATCATCGGTTTTTGGTCGTTCCCAACTGGGACATAGTTCGCTTTAAAAGCTGTAATATCCGCAGCTTGCGCAATAGGGTATACCAAAAATCCCGTCGGAATACTTTCTCCAAAACCTTTTTGGGCAATTTCTGTCTTGACAGTTGGATTACGCTCCAAACGAGATAGTGAAACCAAATTCATATAATACATGGACAACTCTGCTAGCTCTGGAATCTGACTTTGGATGAAAATTGTCGTTTTCGTTGGGTCCAATCCAGCTGCTAAATAATCGAGAGCCACATTCCCAATGGACTCTACAATCGTCTGTGGATCTTTAGCATGATCCGTTAATGCTTGTTGATCCGCTAAAAATACATACAATTGATGTTCTCCTTGCTCTTGCAAAAGAACACGATTTTTCAAACTTCCCACATAATGACCGATATGAAGTTTTCCAGTCGGTCTATCTCCTGTTAAAATAATTGGTTTAGACATAGAATCCCTTTCTACAGTTAGCGAAATAAAAAGAAAAATCCGCACAGAAAAAAATCTGTGAGGACGATTTACCGCGGTGCCACCTCTTTTATGGGAAAACCCCATCCCTTTTATTTCTAACAAATGTCAGTTATCAGCCCAATCTTCACCTTGTTCCACACTTGTTTGCAGCAACCACAAGCTCTCTTTAGAGGAGACAAGATTACTTTTCTGATGCATACTATTTTATAGTCTTCCGTATGTTAAGTCAAGATTTGATAAATAGCCTCCTTTCTAGTAAAATGAAAATAATATTAAAAATAGGAGAAGTCCATTGCTTACAGTATCAGACGTATCATTGCGATTTAGTGATCGCAAACTATTCGACGAGGTAAATATCAAATTTACCGAAGGAAACACCTATGGGCTTATCGGGGCTAATGGTGCCGGTAAATCCACCTTCCTCAAAATCTTAGCTGGTGATATTGAACCTACAACAGGTCATGTTAGCCTAGGACCAGACGAACGCCTATCCGTTCTTCGTCAAAATCACTTTGACTATGAAGATGAGCGTGTCATTGATGTTGTCATTATGGGAAATGAGCATCTTTACAGCATTATGAAAGAAAAAGACGCTATCTATATGAAGTCTGATTTTTCAGATGAAGATGGTGTCCGCGCAGCCGAACTAGAAGGACTCTTTGCAGAATTAGGAGGCTGGGAAGCTGAAAGTGAAGCAGCCCAATTGCTCCAAAACCTCAATATTCCCGAAGATCTCCACTATCAAAACATGAGTGAGCTGACCAATGGTGAGAAGGTGAAGGTCCTTTTAGCCAAAGCCCTTTTCGGTAAACCAGACGTTCTCCTCCTCGATGAGCCGACCAACGGTTTGGACATCCAGTCCATTACTTGGTTAGAGAACTTCCTCATCGACTTTGACAATACCGTCATCGTCGTATCCCACGACCGTCACTTCCTAAACAAGGTCTGCACACACATGGCCGATCTTGACTTTGGAAAAATCAAACTCTATGTCGGAAACTATGATTTTTGGAAAGAATCCAGCGAACTTGCTGCGAAGTTGCAGGCAGATCGTAATGCTAAAGCAGAAGAGAAAATCAAAGAACTCCAAGAGTTCGTGGCTCGCTTCTCAGCAAATGCTAGTAAATCTAAACAAGCAACTTCACGTAAAAAGATGCTTGACAAGATTGTCCTAGAAGAAATTGTACCATCCAGCCGTAAATACCCATTTATCAACTTTAAAGCTGAACGCGAAATTGGTAATGATCTCTTGACAGTTGAAAATCTCAGTGTCAAGATTGACGGCGAAGTAATTCTCGACAACATTAGCTTTATCCTCCGACCAGGAGATAAAACAGCCCTCATTGGTAAAAATGATATTCAAACAACAGCTCTCATCCGTGCTATTATGGGAGATATTGATTACGAAGGAACTGTCAAGTGGGGAGTAACCACAAGTCAAAGTTACCTACCTAAAGACAACTCTAAGGACTTTGCAGGTGATGAATCCATTTTAGAATGGTTGCGTCAATTTGCAAGTAAAGAAGAAGATGACAATACATTCCTTCGAGGTTTCCTAGGTCGTATGCTTTTCAGTGGAGATGAGGTTAACAAATCTGTTAATGTCTTGTCAGGTGGAGAAAAAGTTCGTGTCATGTTGTCAAAAATGATGCTACTCAAATCCAACGTCCTCGTTTTAGATGATCCAACAAATCACTTAGATTTGGAATCCATCTCAAGCCTCAATGACGGTCTGAAAAACTTCAAAGAAAGTATTATCTTTGCTAGTCACGACCATGAATTTATTCAGACGCTAGCTAACCACATCATTGTACTTTCAAAAAATGGCGTTATCGATCGCATCGACGAAACCTACGACGAATTCCTTGATAATGAGGAAGTACAAGCTAAAGTTAAGGAACTTTGGAAAGATTAACTCCTCTCCCAGCATTTAAATCTACAGATAAACTTCGAGGCCAGGACTCATGTCCTAGCCTCCATTTTTATATAGGACTTATTATGAACAATTTTCTTAAGAGGTACTATCTTCCCTGCCTCTCATTCATTATTCCAACGCTTGGAATGATCCTACTCTATTATAGTCAGGAAATTTACTGGTCCAGTCCCAAAAGCGCCTTGCTTGGAGACGGGTTTCACCAGTACGTTATCTTTGACATTGCTTTACGAGATATTTTACATGGAAAAGGTATTCTTTTTTACTCCTTTACAACTGGCTTGGGGTTAAATTTCTATGCTCTTAGTTCCTACTATTTAGGAAGTTTTTTCTCCCCTTTGGTTTACTTCTTTGATGTTAAAAGTATGCCCAATGCTGTCTACCTTCTGACAATCCTCAAGTTTTCTTGTATTGGATTGTCAAGTTTCACCGCTATCAAAGGAACTTTTAAAAATCTAAAACCCTATCTAGCCTTAGTTCTCTCACTTTGCTATACGTTTATGAGCTTTACAGTAAGTCAACTTGAAATCAAAACTTGGTTAGATGTTTTTATCCTAGTCCCCCTTATTCTATATGGGCTAGATAAGCTTGTCAAACGTGGTCAAGTAGGTCTTTACTACATTACTTTAACGCTTCTTCTCATCCAAAACTACTACTTTGGGTATATGATGGTCATCTTCCTACCTCTCTGGTATCTTGTTCAACTAAGCTGGGATTTCAAGAAGCGATTAGCAAGTATTCCTCGTTTCCTCATAACATCTATCTTATCTGGAGCCAGTAGTGCCATCATGCTCCTCCCTACTTTCTTAGATCTTAGAGGTCACGGAGAATCCTTAACGAAGATTGACCGTCTCTTGACAGAGGCTGCCTGGTATCTCGATATCTTTGCAAAAACCTTAATTGGAGCTTTTGATACTACCAAATACGGATCCATTCCGATGATTTATGTTGGACTAATTCCCTTAATTCTCAGTCTCTGTTTCTTCCTCCTGAAGTCCATACCGTTTCATGTGAAACTTTCCTATGGACTACTCATCAGTTTCCTCATTGCTAGTTTTTATCTAGAAGCACTGGATCTCTTTTGGCAAGGATTCCACGCGCCAAACATGTTCCTTCACCGTTATTCCTGGCTCTTCTCCATTCTCCTTGTTTGGATGGCCGCAACTGTCTTAGAACGATTGGAAGAACTCCAGTTTCAGCAAGTTCTATTCTCCATTCTCTTTTTAGTCTTAGGTTGGGGGCTAACTTGGTATTTCGCGAAAGAACACTATTCCTACCTCAACAGTACTCACTTTCTTTTAACGTTTGAATTCTTAGGAGCCTATTTACTACTATTCTGGGCTTATAAAAAAGCAAAATTGTCCTCTCTCTTCTATAGCTTGGCGATTAGCTTTTTCCTAATCGTAGAACTTGGTTGCAATTCCTTTTACCACATCCAAGGAATTGCCGATGAGTGGGGCTTTGCCTCTCTAGAATCCTACCAAAAAGGACAAGAAGAAATAATGTCCTTAAAAGACAAGATGGACAGCGGACTCTATCGAACAGAGTTCCTCCAAGTCCAAACTGGAAATGATACGATGAAGTACGGATTGAATGGTATTTCTCAATTCTCATCTGTCCGAAATCGTTTAGCCAGCAGTACTCTGGATGTCCTAGGTTACAAATCTTCTGGTAGCAACCTCAATCTCCGTTACCAAAATAACACTATCCTAATGGATAGCCTCTTTGGTATCCGCTACATCATTGGTAAAAATCAACCACCACGGCTAGGATTTAATCCAGTTCAAGTTGAAGGAGACTATGTACTAAAAGAAAATCACTGGGCTCTCCCCTTTGCCTTCCTAACCCAGAAAACGTATGAAGATATCGAGTTATCTAAACTAACCCTTGATAACCAACGAAATCTTCTACAACACTTGACTGGACTCAAATCTCCTCTCTTTAACCAAATTCCTATTTATGAAAGCAACACCGATCGTCAAATCAAGAAAGAGGGAGAAACTCCTCCCCAAACAACCTTTGTGGTAGAAGCACCTGCAAATCAACAGCTCTACCTCAATCTCCCAAATATCCAATTTCCAGACGAGGAAGACTCTGTTGTTCAGCTTCTCATTGACGGAGCCTCTTACTCCTATACTTTGGACAACACATTCTCCTTCTTCGATTTGGGATACTTCCCAGAAGCAAAAGAAGTTACAATCAAACTCCTCTTCCCAAGTGCTACAGCAGCTAGTTACGAAGAACCTCATGTCTATAGTGTCCCACAAGAAAGTTTAGAAGCCCTCTTTACCAAACTAAAAGAACAGCAACCCCAAGTTCGTACACAGGACAACCAGCTAGAAGTTCGCTATCAAACAGATAAAGAAACCAGCCTCTTTGTAACACTCCCATACGACAAAGGTTGGAAAGCCTACCTAAATGGCAAGGAAATTCCAATTCGACAAGCCCAAACCGGATTTATGGCTATTGATCTTGCAAAAGGAACTGGTAATATCCAACTAATCTTTGTCCCACAAGGTTTCTACCCCGGTCTTTGGATTAGTCTCATCTCCCTCCTACTCTTCTTAACCTATCAACACTGGCTTAGGCATAAACCCCAGACTAATCAGAACTAATACCTTTTCCAAGAAAAGACGCCCCCAATCAGAACATCATCACTGATTGAGGGCGTCTTATTTTTTCAAACAAAAAAGTCGGAGAAACTCCGACTCAACTTATAGTCCGTACGGGATTCGAACCCGTGTTACCGCCGTGAAAAGGCGGTGTCTTAACCCCTTGACCAACGGACCATCCTGTCTCAAGGACAAGAATAATTATAGCAACTCCAATTTAGAAATGCAAGACTTTTTTTCAAAAATTTTTATTTTTTTTCGTCTAATAATTCTTTCATGGCTGTAAAACGTAGACGTGATAAGGGACAACTGGCTTGACCAGAAAATAAAACTTCTTTCTTTCGACTATCCCATCCCCGAATATTTTGGATATTCGCCAAATAAGATTTATGAGGACAAAAGAAACGTTCATTCCCTTGACCATCGGTTAAACGACGCAATTCTTGTAAGGTTCCAGAAAATTCCTTGATAAAATTTTTGCCAACAATTCTTAACTTATGCGAGCTAGCCGCTGTTTCGATATAAAAAATATCTTGAAAGGGAATGCGGAGTCGCTCCCCTTTGGTACTGAAATCAAAAAAGTCTTCCCCAGTATCCAAATCTAAAAAATGAGAGCGACTATATTCCAAGACCTTACGGATTCTCAAACGAAATAAATCTTTTTCCAAATCCTTTGGAATAAAATCCAAAGCTGCTACTTGATAACGAAAGGTCAACAAAGCAAATTCTGAATGGGAGCTAGTGAACACGATAATCGCATAAGGATTATTCTGCCGAATTTCACGCGCCACCTCCAGTCCTGTTCGCTTCTGATCTTGGATTTCAATATCTAAAAAATAGAGTTGATGAACCTCTGCCTGCGCGTGATAAGCCATAAATTCCTCTAACTTACCCGTCGACTGAATATCTAGTTTTTGCTGAAGTTCCTCACCAAGTTCCTCTAAGATTCCTTCCAATCGAATCTGATGATGAACCTGATCCTCTAAAATCAGTACTTTCATAGTTGACTCCTTATCGTTAGATGTTGCGTGAAATGCCGAGAACCAATCTCAGTCTCCAATAACATGGCTTCCTCATGGTTTAAGATTCGCTGAACTGTAAATAACCCTGTCCCCCTACCAGATCCTTTGGTTGACCAATCAGGCTGAAAGATTTTCTGAATATTCAACTCGCCAGAAGGACGACTATTTTCTAAAATCATTTCAAGCCCCTGATCACTTCTAAACAAAGCCAAATCAATTCGTTTCTCCTCAGATACCTGAGCCGCCTCAATAGCATTGGTCAGTAAGATATTCAACAACCGCACTAAGGCTAATTGATTTACTTCCATTGGAGGCACCTTATCCCGAATTTCTAAATAAAAATTCAATCCTTTTTCCTGTGCCTGACAAAGATAATGGAAAATCAAACTCCGAATCGTCTTATCCTCCAACAAACAGAGATCAAAATAAGAATATTCTCGGGAAGTCATGACTTCATTGGCCTCCATCAACACCTCTTTATGCAATTTTTCAACAAGTTCCCAGTCCCTACTTTCAATTGCTACCGTAAAACTCACCATCATCCCTGCAAAATCATGCCGAAATCCCCTTAAATCTTGATACATGCACCCTAATTTTTTACAGAGCTTCGTCATAGGTAACTTATTTTCTCTTTCCTTTTTTTCAAAAGAAAGAATAGATAACCGCAACCGCAAGATAACAAAAGCAAAAATATAAAGCGATGCTGTTCGCAAAAAGCCGGAACAACCAATGGATAACATCGAACAAGTCGCAATTTGCGAAAGAGTTAAGAAAAAATGAATCACAATAAAGCAACAGAAAGACGTTCGAATCTGCTTCCGAAAACAGGGCTCATCCATAAATAACAAATACCGATGGAAAGATTGAAACAACAAATATAAGGTATGAAGGGACAAACCAGCTATCAAACCATACAGGAGAAGATGAAAATCAACAAAAAACTCATGACCTACGATTGTATATAGACAAAACAGAAAAAAACCTCGTAACAAATCAAAACCTAGATAGAGAATCCCCACTGAATAAGAAGAGAAACGAAAACTCTCGTAGGTATTCCGGTATAGTAACCACGAAAGTATGAAAGGCTCTGCAAATAAGAGGAAATGAAAAAAAGCAGAATGCAGGGCACCCATTCCTACAAGTACCAACTCATAAATACAGAAATGAAAAAAGAAGGGTCTTTTCAATCGATTTCTCAGTAGACTAAAAAAGAGCCAGCCCAGGCCCATAGCACGGATAAGCAATAAAAGCAGATGAAACGGACTATCGTCTCGTAAAAACAAATGAACTTCCATAGCAACTGTATACTATATCTTAATCTACCTTAAAGAACCTCATACATGTTCATATAAAGCCCTAAACGTTGTTTTTATAGGATTTATGGCAAGTTCAACTATTCATACTCATTCAGACACTACCCCTACAGGGTGCGCAAAAAGTCCGCAAATCGAGAAATAAAAAATAGACCTGTACTCGGTCTATCCTTCAAATTATTTTTATGAGTTCGGTAGGCAAGAATTAGCGTGGCAACCAGCTACGCTTTTTTACTGCCTAAATCAAGTATAACACAAATACCCCACCTATTTAGGGTCGGTGGGGTATTCTCGTGCTTCGCTCCAGCTTCGTTCTGTTACCTACTGCATTCTACTGTTACCGTATGGGTATAAGATTGACCTAATGCACTAAATTGGTGCGTCAGATTATCTGTGACTCCATGTTTCGGTCATGTTTCGGTTTTGGCCTGAGTCGGTAAAACTCCGAGTCAGTTTATCTTCATCATCAACATGTCGTCCCTTTCAATATCAAATCTAGACTTTCTTCGGCTTTCCTTTTCAACGTGAAATACTTGTTCCTGTTACGAATATCTAGATACTCCATAGCCTCATCACAAGTTTCAGTATTGACATATGTTGCCAGCAAAACGTGTCTAAGCACCATATCCGGTATACTCATGATAATCTGAATAATTTCCTCTCTTCGAGCAACTAGTTTTTTTATTTCCTCGGTATTGTATGCTGTTATATCCACAATCGCAATGTTCTTGCTTTCCTGGGATGTTCTAACACCTCCGCTAACTTTCATATCAGACCACTTAGGAGACGTCAAGACGGAACTCCTAGTGGCTTCAATATCTTGTTTCAAAGCAATAATCAATCTAGGTATAGATCGTAACTCATGCAAAAGAATTTGTGCGTCTGTCTGCTTTTTACTCACTATCTGTCTCCTTTTGGTATAATTATAGTGTGTAAAGGTTTCCCAGTTGCTTTAGGAGTGGCTGGGATTTTTTAGTTTCAAATAAATCAAATTGTAAGCGTATAGCCGTCAGAATGACCTCCAGCACGTTCTAAGCCTTTGCCTTCCATGTCTGCCCATACGTTGCAATCTCAAGCCAACCCTTGACCCTCTGCCATTTCCTGTAATCAATCAACCAACCACTGCGGTAGATTCTGCTAAACTCTTCGAGTCCTTGATTTTTGTAAAGGTAGTAATTCGTCTCACTGATATTCAGCCTTCTCAGTTGCTGGGGAATTGGTTGGCGATTCAATTCAAAATAAGCCATGATAAGTGTTGCCCTGTGGCGCTTGTGTGGAAGTTTGTTAATCGCCTGTATAATTTCATTGATTTCCTCTGGTGCTTGCTTTCTATATCCAACCAATCGCTCCAATTGTTCGGATTCAAATGTTATCAGTTCAATCTTAAACGCTTCATTGATTCTAAGGTCATTCAAGGTTAGACCGACCACCATCAACCAACGGCGTAACTCTTTCAACTTTTTGATAGTCAACTTTTTAAGTTCTTTATCCACCTTCTAAAATCCCCTTCCTTCGTCCTATTTGGCGTTCTAGTGTTCTATGGGGTAATCATACCACCTAAATACTAACCCTTCAAGTTGGCATGCTCTCGTTTGTCTAAATCGATTCTGTGGCGCGTGCTTTGACCTTCACTTGACAAGCGTACTTGGAACTACTCTTGTTAGATCTATAGCCTTTCCAACGGGTGTACCTAAAAGTACAGCCGTTAGATCGATAACCTTAGCCCAACCTTACCGTAATCTTACCGTTCCTACTTTCCCTAGCCCCTCGCTTACCTTGTCTGCACCTTATCACTTTTCAGCATGTTCAACCCTGTCCAAATAAGCGATATATCAAAGTTTTTTAGACCTTACACCTTATCTGAACCTTATCTACTTACCTCACCAAAACCTCACTATACCCGCTCAAATTTGAGCATGTTGAAATCTTTTGAATTATGGCCAAAAATGGACGTTACTGAGATTATATCGGTTTCCCGTGAAACTATCGTGATGCTGTCTCACATTTTCCAACATTTCACTCCACCAGCAACTCGGATAATTCTTCCTTGCCAAACTTATCAAACCAACCCACGCGCCCAGTCTGTTTCAAATTCATCTAACGTTTTCGACTTTTTTGTCGCAAAGTACCAACTTAGCGATACAAAGAATAGGTGATCCACTTTTGGGCTACCTTTTAAAAAATCACCAAGTACCTACCAAACCCATATAGACAACAAAAAGGGTGCCCCATTTTAGGGCTACCCTGCTTTGCTATTGTCTAGTTTTTCAATTTTGTCTCCCTTCCAGCCTTTCTTGTAACATGTTAGGCGTGTTTTGTTTCTGCTGGTTTCCTGTTTTGGGCTTTTGCAAGTTCCTCCTTCATTCTTCTGATTCTGAAACGCTTATCTGTTATTCCCTCCGCTTTGAAAGAATTATGTTCAAGTCCCTTCAGGATTCGGCTGAAAATAGGAGAGTTATAGACCGTTTGCAATTCCTCGCCTATCAGATTCGTGTTGATAATGGTATTGGTTCTGTTATTCAACACATTATACAAGAAGCCCTGTTCCCATTCTGACTTTGGTTTGAGTATTGCTTTTTTTGCCCCCAAGTCATCCAAAACTAAATAATCAGGTCTTATCAGCATTTTAATTGCTTCATGCTCTGTGAGAGTTGCCCCTTCTTTGTAATTCCAGCCACTTTGGACTATTGTGGCAATCTCGGTTAGTGACACAAATAGAACGCTCACAGGTTTACCATTCTCTTTATATCCCTCGTTGATCGCCCTCGCCATTGCTAAGCACAGATGGCTCTTGCCGATTCCAGTACCACCTGTTATCAGTGTATTGCCTTCCATACCCTTAATATACTTCTGCGCTTGATTTTCGGCAAACTCCTTCAATGCTCTTTCTTCATCAGTTTTTACCAAAAAATTATCAAAACTAGCCTCTGAAAATTCTTTAGGTATTGTACTATCACGCTCCAAAACATTGTAAGTCTGTATGTACCTTTCGGCATTCAAATCTTTTTCAAGTTTTTGCTGTTTATCTTTCTCCTTCTTCTCTTCCTCACACTCAACACAAAATGGGTCAAGCACTCGACTATTCTCTTCATCCTTGGATCTTTTGGGTTCTGTAAATTCAACCATAGGGGTGCCGTGTATCTGACAGATTCGTTTGGAGATCCTTGCCCCTTTCACAGCCCCATTTTGTATTGATTCCCGTATTTTATCCATGTTCAACCTCCTTATCCCTAAATACCAATATCATCAGGAAAAACGCTGTTAGATTCAGTTGCGACTGTTCCCTTGTTTTTATTTGTTTTGTAATTGCGTTCCTCTTCGTCTTGCTGGGCAATTGTCTTGATACCATTCTGTACCCAATTTTTAAGAATAGCCCTCACATATCCAAAGTTTCTCTTTGAGTTGTCCGCTGATTTGTCTATGGCTCGCTTCAGTAATTCGGGTTCCATCTTGTCTAGGGTCAGGAACTCCATCAACTGCTTAAAATGATGTCCATCAAGCGGGCCTATTCTGTTTTGGTAATAATTCGATATATCTTGGATTTCTTTTTCAGTCGGATCAGCGGTTGCGATTTGGTCTTGGTTGTCATTTGGTTGCTCAACTTCTTCAGGGTACACATTTTTTTCTAAGTCGGGAGATTCTATACTCTGACTCTTACTCTTACTCTTACTCTTACTCTTACTCTGTGGGACATTTTGGGACAAGTCTGGGACAAATGGAGGACATTCAGGGGACACTTGGGGGACATTGTCCCCCTCTTCGTCTTTTTTCTGTACTTCATTTTTCTTTTGGCGCGTGCGTTGACGCCGTTTCTTTCTCGCTTCTTCTGTCTCTTGACCTACCAATTCAGGGAACTGGATAAGTGTCGCATTCCCGTCATCATCAATTTGGATAAGCTGAGCATTTTGAAAATAATCAAATGTCTTTCTTACAAGATCACTTTTTACGTCAAGCGATTCCGCAACCTCTTCCACAAGGTCATCTAAAAGCCCTTCAAAATAAAGAACTCCATTATCTTCCGTACTCTCTAATAGCATTCGGATATATAAGACAGTCATAGCATACCCATCCTCTACCCGTCTCAGACCTTTAATAGCTAAGTTGCTGAAAAAGTTTTTATCAACCTTCAGCCAAAAATACACTTTTTTTCTCGCCATTCTCTTACTTACCTCTCAATCCCTAGAAATTTCAACACGTCACTAACTCGGTAATAAATCTTCCTGGTGTTTTCAACTGGGGGCATGTATCTTTTTAGCCCCAGTGATTCCCAGCGTTTCAGGGTGTTACTATCAATGTCCAACTCCTCATGCATTTCCTTGGCTGTTATAAGCCCCGTCATTCGTTTAGAACTCATTGATCGACTTTCCAAATACCTCTCAACTGATTCAAGGATTCGGGACAGCAATTCCCGCTCCAACTCTTCACTAAAAACTTGCATTTCTAACCTTTCCTTTCTGTGGATTTCAAACTTTGTCAAATTCATAAGGTTTCACAATGGTTTCACGCGCCTAACTTGTTCCCGAGGGTAAATATACCACCTTAGGGGTATAAGGTTTATTTTCGCCCTATCCTATGCGTGTTATTTGGCTGAAAATCGATTTTAGGAACTTCTAGCCCTTCCCATTCGTCTAGCAAGTTCATTTTTCTGTTCTTCAGTCAGTTTCCGTTTCTTAGAAATTGAAACATTTCCCAAAATATCCCCCTCAAGTCCTATCAGGTCGCCGGTGGTTTCATGATAAACCTTTCGGCTAGGCATATCCTCTCTCGGAACAATCACGGCTTCCCACTTCCGAGCATGTACGGGGTTATCGGTGTAAAAATGCCAAGTTTTCAGTCCTTTATCATAGACTAGGATAGTTTCTTGCTCTGTTCCTACAATCGGTTTGCTTTTGCTGATTTCAAATTGTGCCATACTCTCCTCCTAAGTTCGTTTAATTAGCCAAATAAGCCAAAAGACAATAAAGCCCCATGAAATAAACAAGCCAATCACCAAAAGAATGATAATGGCGTAAAACATTTCTAAGACTGTCATTCATTCCCTCCTAGTTGTAATAGCGCCCAGCAAGCCATACATAACGGCCATAATCGGGAGTTAGTTCAAGGGTGTCCGATTCGTTCACCGTTTCCTCTATCGGCTCTTCCAGGGACATTCTCGTTGGTTTAATTGCTAAGATAAGCCATAGTAAACCCAGCAGAACCAAAATAGCTACTGCTTGGCCTGCTGGTGATAAATTTAGTTCTGTGATCATTGCTTCAACCCCATCAAATCTAGTGCCAATCCGTCAAGTTCATTCATCACCTTGTTGGTGATAAATCTAGACACTTCTAAGCAAGACCTTGCCATTTCATTATTATCCAATCTTTGAATAGCCGTTTGTACTTCCTCAAGACTGGCCAAAATAACCAGTAAATCATTTACTTTAGAATTCAATTCTGTTACACTTACGTCCATTTCTTCCGTTCCTCTTTTCTTCTGTTTGCTATTTTGATAAAATGAAACTATCAAAAATAATCCTATCCCCCTCTACAATAACCGCTTGCCTATTTGGTTTTTTGTTATGGTGGTTGGTTTATTTGTTTAATGTTGAGAGAGCCTGTTGGAGTGGTTGCCAATAGGCTTTTTTGTGTAACCGTATGGGATTCCGTACGGTTTTTTGTCTGTCTAACGTCGCATTTTGCGACTTTAGATCTTACTATGCCTGTTTTCTTATACTTTACTGTTCTGATTTGTTATTCCGCCCTAGTTGATTGGCCATGGCTAGCGGATAGTTACTGTTCCAATAACTTATTCCGATGATCAGCTCGTTTTTCTCTATGGCTTGATACCAGTCCCCGTAAAGCATAAACGCATACGGCAATGCCATCCCGTGAGTCCGATTCATCCCAACAATTTAAGACGTTAGCAACTGACTCAACTTCATTGATCAAGTATTCATAGTCAAAAAGTAAGTCGTATTTTGATTTATTTTCCTTAGCTGTCATTTTCTTCCTCCTAAACTTATAGCCCGCTTACAAACTTATTCAAACGCTCAATCAGTTCCACCTTCTCGGCGCGTGTGCTTGATTCCTGGATAGCTTTAGCCACGGTGTCAATGTAGTTGTTTTCT
Source organism: Streptococcus sp. 10F2 (assembly GCF_054331515.2). NCBI lineage: Bacteria > Bacillati > Bacillota > Bacilli > Lactobacillales > Streptococcaceae > Streptococcus > Streptococcus sp. 10F2. Next base: position 69,954 of record NZ_JBTGGE020000003.1, read on the forward strand.
GCTTGTTCTAAGGTTGGAAGTCCTTGGGTAGACGTTTCTGCTCCGACGGGTTCTTCTGCTAAATCAAGCAAAAGTTGGGTAGCTTCTTGCAATTCTTCGCCTTGCTTCCAAAAATAGTCAATGTATCTAGATGTAAACAGCGCCCCTTTTTCTCCTGTCATTTTATGTTGGATAAACTCACAACCTTTTTTAGTCACAATGTAGCAAGGATTCACTTTTCCATTCTCTGCTTTGTAAGTAGTCTCTTGCCAAAAATCAGTAGCGGGGATTTTTCCCTTCTTCAAATATTCGCTATATCTACGAATATCCTTCATCAATTCAGAATGTTTTTTATTCGTCCACTCTGCTACCGTTCTGCTATCAACACCCAAAACTTCTTTTTGAATTTCTTCAATTTGAGTTAGATGTTTAGGGCTATTTTCTTTTTTGTATTGCAAAATAAAGCGGTTCAATCTATCTTTGGTAGATTGCTTGGGGTGGCTTTTCCCCCTTCTGATATTTTGGATAGTATCTTCAGCAACTCCCAGCATTCGGGCAAGTTGCGCCCCGCTCATGCCATACTCTTCGCAAAATTCATTTATGTATTTACTATAGTTGCGCCTCATGTTTCAATTCTCCTTTCTATGCTTTCGGATAGATCTAGGCTTGCATTTCAAATGCAACCTTACCTAAGCCCGTTTGTTCCTGTTGTAAATCGCCTGTGAAACGCTGATAGGTAGGCCATACCGTTCTTTGACCGTCATAAGTTCTACAGTCTCATCAAGAATAGCTTCCCTGTCCTTCAACATGTCCTCACTCATGGCATTCTTTTTGACCATCTTGGGAAGGCCATATAGGTTGGATACTGCCTTATTAGCAATAGTATTCGCTTTGATAAGGTCAACTTGACTAGTATGTCCTAGACCATCACTCAAGCGTTTCATGGCTTGCTTTTGATGTTCCTTGTCCAACATTCGAAAGACTTCGAACCCTTCCAATCCTGTTACTTGACGTAAGTTCTTAATCACTTCAAAAATCCAAGACTTAAACGCTTTGGCTTCTTTCTTGCGACTTGAAAAAATCGTCTCATAGATACCAAACTCGTTTACTATTAGCATTTCTTGCATTCGGTTCTTGCTATCTTTTATGGGGTGCTTTGAAAGTACCTCATGGGGTAGACGTTGTTTGATTTTCCTTTGATTCAACCCTAAAGCGCTAGCAATATCAGCAAGCACCGCCCACCATTCGCCTCCATGATCTACGAACCGAATGGGATAGCCGTTCCATTGTTCTGTTTTCATGATTCTGCTCCTAACTGAAAAATAATTCATCAATGGTGATATTCGGCTCAATAGTCCGAACCATGTCACGGATCTTCAACTTTTCACGATCATTAAACTGAGTCTTTCCTGTCTCTTTGCTACTGTAAGCCTGCTTGGTGATTCCGAGGATTTTCCCTAAGTCCTCTTGAGTGTATCCAAGCATAACCCTGTACCCTCTGAGTTTGCTCATTTGTCGGCCTCCTTCTTTTAAAAATTCCCTCCCCATAGCTTGAAAGATGAAAGGTGTCGGGAAAGCGAACACAATTAAATTGTGCTTGATAAGTATCGTACACAATTAAAATATGCTTGTCAACAATTTAGATACAAAAAACACAAAAAACTTGTATTAAGTCCATTTTTTGGTATATAATCTTTTATGAAAGGTGTAAAAATTATGAATAGATTGAAAGAATTAAGAACAGAAAAAAAGCTAACTCAAAAAGAGTTAGCAAAAGAACTAGGCATACACTATAGGACGCTTCAAAATTGGGAAACCAATGAAACCCAAATTAAGCCTGATAAAGCACAAGAACTTGCTGACTATTTCGGGGTAGACGTGGGGTATCTGCTAGGTTTTAGCACAATACGCTATGACTCTGAACAAATAAAAAAAGCCATAAAAAATCTTTCTGCTGTTGATACCCCTATAAATAAAGACTCTCTAGATCGTACAGTTGCCATAGTTGAACAAACTGATTTTTTAGATTTAGATATTAAAACAATTGTAGACCTATACCACTACACTAACGATAATACAAAACCCATCGAAAACTTCGACGATTTGATAAGCTTCTTTGAATACAAATCTAATTCATATGCAGAACTTTTGACCAAAGTTGAACCCTATGAAGCGGATTCAATAATGCAACAAATCCGCCGGTTAAATAGCTATATAGAGATTATAATTTCAAACGCCCACCGTCTAACGTACAGATTAAACGTGGATAAAAATGATGGCTATCTCTTAATGGCTGACGGAACAGTTAAAATAATAAAACGCGAAAAATCCTTATCTGATAAAGAAATAAAGGCACTTCCAAAAGACGAGCAGAAAGAATACACTCAAAATTCTGTCGGAGAAATTAGAAAAGAGATACGTGACCTAAATAAAAAGATGAACGAGTTTAAACTTGCCTACAAGAATATCCGTTCGGATTTAACCATTGAGCAAATGCATGAATTGACTAGTGATTTGATTAAAATATTAGCTGATATAGAGCAAACGAAAACAAGCACCAACTCAAGACCAACACAGGAAAAAGACAATCTTTGAGATTAAACCTTCCAAATTTGGAAAGCAAAAAATCCCAGCCACTCGAAGTAACTGGGAGATCTTAGTCTTTTTTCTAAAGCGTGCTTTTCTCGGCGTTCGCTCGGAGTTCGATCACGCGCCCAGCGGATCAATCCAATAGCTAGGTTTTCTCTATAGGTGAAAAAAATTCAAGTTTTTTCAAGTTTTGTCCGAGCAATCACAATCCTATACCTTGAAAAAAGTTAGGTTTTGTTAGGTTTTTTATTTGAGGTTTTCTGAGGTTCTGAAAAAAGTCACGGTTGGTCACGGTCTCACTTCTTTCCATTTTCGGAAAAAAGTTACGATTTGTTACGAGTTCCTTTGCTTCACATTTTTGGAAAGCAAAAAAACTCAAGTTTTCTCAAGAGTTCCAACTGTTAACAAAAGTTAACATTTGTTAACACCTACATACGGAAAAAAGTCCGCAGAAGTCCGCAGTTTTATTTTAGGTTCTGAAAAAAGTCAACAGTCCCTATTTTCACATTTTGGCCATTTTGACAAAATAGCGACCCACTCCAGCGGTTCTATCTTCTCAAATTCGCCGAAACGTAAAAATACAAACCGTGGCGCGTGAGTTCCATCAATAACCATGAAAGGAATTTTTACATGGAAGAATTAAAAAAATACGATGAATTGACCTTTGAAAATATCAAACACATAGACCAAAACGGTGTAGAGTTTTGGTATGCAAGGGAACTTCAACCAATTTTAGAATACACCGAATGGCGGAACTTCATGCAAGTTATCGACAAGGCTAAAATCGCTTGTGAAAACGCTGGAAACCGCACCATTGAGCATTTTGTTGACGTCAACAAGTCAATTTCTAGCGGATATAACACTACTAGGACAATTAAAGATTTTAAACTATCTCGCTATGCCTGTTATTTGATCGTTCAGAACGGAGACCCAAGAAAAGAGGTTATTGCTCTTGGCCAATCCTACTTTGCCATCAAAACAAGACAACAGGAACTTCAAGACAATTTCAATAGTCTCTCAGAAGATCAAAAACGTATTGCAATCCGTGATGAGATAAAGCACCATAACAAATCACTTGCGAAGTCTGCTAGAAATGCAGGTGTAAAAAACTTTGGAAGATTCCATAATGCAGGATATAGAGGTCTATATGGTGGCCTAACCATGGAAGATATTCATAACCGTAAAGAGTTAAATGATAATGAGCATATTCTTGATTTCATGGGAAGCAATGAACTTGCTGCCAATCTATTTCGAGCAACTCAAACAGACGAAGTATTAAGGAACAAGCAAATCCATGGCGAAGATTTAGCCAATGATACCCACTTTAATGTTGGTCGTAAAATAAGAAAAACCATGGCAGAACTCGGGACAACCATGCCTGAAAATCTCCCGACTCCTCAGGAAAGTATTCAAGAATTGAAAAAGAAACATAAAGCACTAGAAAAACAAACCAATTCCGACCAACTATCTCTTTTTGACGATATGTAACCATGGCGCGTGATACTATCTACTGCGGTCACGCTTCAAAAGTCGTATACGGATACATACGAACAGCCAAAATGATACTATTCTCTGATTTTTGCTTGTTAGGGAGATATATGGGGCTGTATGAATAACTAAAAATTTGACAATGATCCAACGCTTGGGATATATCAGAAAGGAAAAAATATGGTAAAAATCAATGCAAATGGCAAAGAAATAACATTACTGGCCAATAATACTGACTACATAAGCTTGACAGATATTGCTAAATATAAAAATAGTGATGACCCTAGGATAGTAATATCTAACTGGTTAAGTAACTATTCAACTATTGATTTTTTAGCGACCTGGGAGGGTTTACATAATCCAAATTTTAACCGTATGGAATTCCATACGGTTAGAAATGAACCTGGTAGACTTGTCCTAACTGCAAAACAATGGATTGATAGAATGAACGCCATTGGTATTACTTCAAAAGCAGGCCGATACGGTGGGACTTATGCCCATTCTGACATTGCCTTTGAGTTTGCTTCATGGATTTCGCCTGAATTCAAACTATATATTATTCAAGACTACCAGCGTTTAAAACAAGACGAAGCCTACAAAAATCAACTAGACTGGCAAGTAAATCGTTATATCGCTAAACTCAATTACACTCTACAAACAGACGCCATTAAAGAACACCTAGTCCCAACTCTTAACCCCTCCCAGATAGCTTACGCCTATTCAAGTGAGGCGGACTTAGTAAACGTTGCCCTATTCGGTATGACTGCCAAAGAGTTTAAAAAAGCCCATCCTGAAAAAGAAGGAAACCAGCGGGATAACGCTACTATCGAACAATTGCTCGTTCTCAATAATTTACAAAACCTTAATGCCGAAATGATAAAACAAGGGGTGTCTCAAAGCAACAGACTAACCGAATTAAATAGAATTGCTAGGGAGCAATTAGAAGTATTGTACAAAAACAATCAAAAATCCCTTAATAGTCTCAAAAAATTGAATGAGAAATAGTCTAATCGGACAATGAACAACTTCACCGCTAGATTCACCCTCTACACCACTTCCAGCTTCTTCCCTTACAAATCTACCACCCAACACACGAGACAGCCAAAATGGCACACTCTCGCTTAAAATTTCATGGTTCTATGCCCTCTACAATAACCGCTTGCCTACTGATGTTATTTTTAGAAAAGAGGTCAAACATGAAAATCAATCAAATCAAAAAGAAAGACGGATCTACCGTCTACCGTGCGGATGTCTACTTGGGAACTGATTCTGTGACAGGGAAGAAAGTCAAAACCAAGGTAACAGGAAGAACTCAAAAAGAGGTCAAGCATAAAGCAATCGAAGCTGTGGCCAAGTTTAAAAACAGCGGATCTACACGGGTTCAATTTGTCAAGGTGGACACTTACCAGGATCTAACAGAACTTTGGTGGGATAGCTACAAGGATACAGTAAAAATAAATACCCAAATCTTTACTAAGGGCTTAATCAAGAATCACCTTATTCCTGTATTCGGTTCTTACAAATTGGATAAACTAACCACTCCCCTTATTCAATCCATTGTCAATGATATGGCCAATAGGACAAATCGAGGGGAGGAAGGGGCTTACCTTAATTTCCAACAAATCCACGCGCTAAACAAGCGAATACTCCAATATGGGGTAGTTCTCCAAGCTATCCCATTCAATCCAGCTAGGGAGGTCATTCTACCCCGTAACCTTCAGAAAGCAAAAAAGAATAAGGTCAAGCATTTTGAGAAAGAGGAACTGAGACAATTCCTTGACTACTTGGATAATCTTGACCATAATCGCTACCGCCATTATTATGAAACGGTACTTTACAAGTTCTTGCTCGCTACTGGTTGCCGTGTCAATGAAGCCCTAGCTTTACACTGGGAAGATGTTGATTTGACTAGCGGTGTAGTGTCTATCACCAAAACAATCAATAGTAAAAGGGGTGTAAATCCTCCCAAGTCTAAATCTAGCGAACGAGATATAGATATAGACACTCGAACGGTTAGCATGCTAAAAGAATACAAGAAACGCCAAACCTTGGAAGCGTGGCAACTTGGGAGAACTGAAACGGTTGTATTTTCGGACTTTATCCATGAATACCCGGTTTACAATAATCTAGGATCAAGTCTTGTGCTACATTTCAAGAAAGCTGGTGTTTCAAATATTGGTTTTCACGGATTCCGCCATACCCATGCTAGCTTGCTACTAAACTCAGGTATCCCTTACAAAGAACTCCAGCACCGCCTGGGCCATTCCAATATCTCGGTAACTATGGATGTCTATAGTCACCTATCAAGGGAAAGTGCAAAAAAAGCCGTCTCACTTTTTGAGAAGGCCATGGGTGATTTATAGAGAAAAGTCCGCAAAATGGTTCGCAAATTTATGGTGTAACGAAACGTTACGTCACAAAAACCCTATAGGTAAGGCATTTTTAAGAGGTGATACATTTCTCTTGTATACTATATCTTAAAATAGCCTCCTATAGGGGATCAAACCCCAAAATGTATAAAAAACTGCCTGAAATGAAAAAATAGACATCATTTCCAGAAAAAATGAGCAGCTATTTTTAAAAGAGCCGTCAAAAAAAGAACTGGTAATTGAACCAGTCCCTCATTTACATAGACGCTCTACATGATCCCAGCAGGATTCGAACCTGCGACCGTTCGCTTAGAAGGCGAATGCTCTATCCAGCTGAGCTATGGGACCAATGCTCCTTATTATACCAAATAAAGCCAAACCATGCAAGAAGCCTAAAATTTTTTATTTCTAAGGAAAGAGTCTATGACAGTGACTTTACCGTTGGACATTTATTTATGATAAGGACTCCCCTCCTGAATCATAAAAGAACGATAAACTTGCTCTACTAAGACCAATTTCATGAGTTGATGGGGCAGTGTCAAACGTCCAAAACTGATCAGTAGATTGGCCCGTTTTTTCAATTTTTCCGATAATCCTAAGCTCCCACCAATGACAAAAGTCAAAGTCGAATAGCCTTTAAGGGTCGCCTGGGCTAACTCCTTGCTAAATTCTTCGGAAGACTGTAAACGACCTTCAATCGCCAAAATAACCAAATAATCCCGGTCTTGAATTTTAGCCGCAATCCTTTGGCCTTCTTTTTCAATGATGTGTTCTTTCTCGCTTTGACTAGCCCGATCCGGAATGCGTTCATCAGGCAATTCAATCATCTCTACTTGTGTAAAACGCGATAAACGTTTTTGATATTCCTGAATTCCTTCTCGCAAATACTTTTCTTTCAGTTTTCCAACTGTGATAAACTTTACTTTCATATCCCCATTATACACAAAGTTATCCACAATTTGTGGATAACTTTTTTGTTTTAAGCTATAATTAAGTCTGATTTTATATAGTCAACTTGTGAATTGGAGGCCCACATGAAAAATAAATCATTAAAAACACCAGTGATTGCTGCTGGTATCCTCGGACTTAGTTTTTTAGGAGGCTATGCTGGCAATCAATTGTCTCAAAATCAATATTTGCTAAACAACCAAACGCAAGTCGTTCCACAAAAAACACAAAAACATGAAACCAGCACAACACTTGCCGTCAATAAGGTTCAAAATGCCGTTGTATCCGTCATTAATTATGCTGAAACAGATCAAAGTAGCAGTATTTTTAACCTTAGCCCAAATGATAATGGAGAAGATACTGCCGCTGGAGAAGGATCTGGCGTCATCTATAAAAAAGATGGCAAATATGCCTATCTAGTCACCAATACCCATGTTATTTCTGGATCTAGCCGCCTCGACATTCAATTTGCAGATGGTAGCAAGGTTGAGGGAGAAGTAGTCGGTTCAGATGTTTATTCTGATATCTCTGTTGTTCGTATCCCAGCTGATAAAGTCCAAGAAGTCGCAATTTTTGGCGATTCTAGTCAGCTAAGTATTGGAGAAACTGCCATCGCTATCGGTAGCCCACTGGGAACAGACTATGCCAACTCTGTCACCCAAGGTATTATCTCAAGCCTAGAGCGTACTGTAACTTCTCGCTCAGAAGATGGGCAAACCATCTCCACAAAGGCTCTCCAAACAGATGCTGCCATTAACCCTGGTAACTCAGGTGGCCCCCTCATCAATATTGACGGACAGATTATTGGAATCACCTCCAGTAAAATTGCCTCTAGCATTTCTGGTGTATCCGTTGAGGGAATGGGATTTGCGATTCCTTCAAATGAAGTCATCGCCATCGTTGAACAATTAGAACAAAACGGTTCTATCAGCCGACCTGCCCTTGGTATCAGCATGCTCAACCTGGCAAATCTTTCCACCAGTGACTGGAATCAACTCAAACTTCCTGAAGAGGTACAAGGTGGCGTCGTAGTACGTTCGACTCAAGCTGGTTTCCCTGTTGACGGTAAATTGAAACAATATGACGTCATCACTAAGATTGACGATACCGATATTGAGTCAACCAGCGATTTACAAAGTGCCCTTTACAGTAAGAATATCAACGATACCATTAGTATTGAATACTACCGTGATGGTAAATTAGAGAAAGTCGACGTCAAGCTCGATAAATCTACAAAAGATCTCAATCCATAAGCACCGCACCGCTTTACATTTTCGTAAAGCGGTGTTATACTTTACTAATGGATTACATCTCAGACATTAAGATTCAGGATATTCAGACCAATCCCTATCAACCCAGACGTCAATTTTCGGATCAAGCCTTGACAGAATTAAGTCAATCCATCGCTGTCAATGGCCTTATCCAACCTATTATTGTCCGTCAATCTCCGATTACTGGTTATGAATTACTGGCTGGAGAACGGCGCCTACGCGCCTGTAAAAAACTAGGCTGGACCACTATCCCAGCCCTGGTAAAAGAACTGTCCAATTCCCAAATGATGGAACAAGCCATCATTGAAAATCTCCAACGAGAAGATCTGAATCCCATCGAAGAAGCCCTAGCTTTCCAAAAGCTGGTAAATCACGGTTTAACCCATGAAGATATCGGACAACAATTAGGCAAATCCCGTCCCTATATTAGTAATAGCCTACGTCTCCTGAAATTAGCCCCTTCCCTCCAGGAAGCCCTTAGCCAGGGACAACTTAGTTCAGGCCACGCGCGTCTCTTGTTACCTTTGACAGCAGAAGAACAAATCTACCTGCTCCAAGAAATAAAAACCAAGGGCTGGTCGGTACGCCAGCTTGAAAAACAATTAAAAGATAAACACACGACTCCGAAATCCAGCAAGGCTGATCCCTTTCTCGCTGAAGCTGAACGCCAATTACAAGAAGCTCTTGGCACGCGCATCCAAATTCAACAAAAATCCAACAAGCAAGGTAGTATTACCATCTTCTATAAAGACCTTGATGAATACGAACGAATTATCCACAAGTTAAAATAGACTTGTGGGTTTTTCTTTTTTATTCTCAAAATTATTCACAGAGAAAAGCTGATTTAACAAAGGCAATAATCGAAATCCACAACCTGTGGATAACTATTTCTAAACATGTGGAAACTAATCCACAGGTTGTGGAAAACTTGAGTCTATGGTATAATCCTACTAATTGAGTTATACACAAGAAAGGAATCGCTATGGACAAAAATCAACAATTTTGGCAACGATTTTTAGAACTCTGTCAAAAAACACACGATGAAAATACCATGCGCTTCTTTGTTGATACAGCTAAGCTTGTTTCAATCCATAATGATGTCGTGACTATTTATCTCGATCTCCCTGCCAAACAGGATTTCTGGGAACTCCAAATTCAAGAAAATATCATTATTGTCGGATTTGAATTATTCCAGAAAGAGCTGCAAGTACACTATATCTTCGAACTCCCTAGCTCTATAGCCTACAAAGAGCAAGAAAACTATCAAACTCCAACTAATATTCGCCCTCAAACTCAAGCAGAAACTGGTCTATTGAAAAAATATCAGTTTGAAAATTTTGTATTGGGAGATGGCAATAAATTTGCCTTTGCAGCAGCTATGGCTGTTGCTGATGCACCTGGTAACACCTACAACCCTCTCTTTATACACGGTGGACCAGGATTGGGAAAAACGCATCTCATTAATGCCATTGGAAACCGTTACTTTGAGAATTATTCAACAAACCGCATACTCTATATCTCTGCAGAGAACTTTCTCAATTCTTTCATTGATAGTATTCGACTTGGAACGCAAGAAGAGTTTAAAGAGCGTTTTCGGAATCTTGATTTACTCATTATAGACGATATTCAGGCTCTTAATAAAGATAGTATGATAAGCACCCAAGAGGAATTGTTTAACACCTTTGAAGCCCTCTACAATAATGAAAAACAGATCGTCTTAACCAGTGATCGAAGACCTGAACAATTAAACGGAATCCATGAGAGACTAGTCACACGTTTTTTATGGGGAAATATCTCTGATATTACTCCTCCAGATTATGAAACACGTATTGCCATTCTTCAGTCTAAAACCCAAAATCTTCCCTATACCTTCCCGATTGAAACCTACGAATATTTAGCCAATCAATTCGACAGCAATGTACGAGAACTAGAGGGAGCTCTGAATGACATTCGTTTAGTCGCGGACGTCCAAGGTGCTGAGAAAATTACAGTCGAACTAGCAGCACAAGCGATTCGTTCCCGCAAGGAGGATGTTCGTCGTATAACTGTTATTCCAATTGAAAGTATCCAAGAAGAAGTCGGAAAATTCTATGGAATCAGTATCAAGGAGATGAAGGGAACTTCTCGAAAACAACACATTGTCTTAGCTCGCTCAGTTGCCATGTACCTCAGTCGAGAACTAACCGACAATTCTCAACCTAAAATTGGAAAAGCTTTCGGAGGTAAGGACCACACAACTGTCATCCATGCTCACCGAAAAATTAAGAAACAAATCAAAGATGATCAAAGTCTGTTTTTAGAAATTGAAGAAATCAAGAAAAACCTCAAAAAATGACCTGTGGATAACTCCTAAACTTTTCCCACAGTTATTCACAGGTTGTGCACAACTTTAATGACTGAATCTGCCTAGCATTCAGCTAGTTTTCCACAACTTCCACAAGACCTACTACTAATACTTAACTATTTATAACTAAAATAATAAATAAAGGAGAACCCATGTTTCAATTTTCAGTTAATAAAAATTTCTTCCTCCATGCCTTAAATACCGTTAAACGAGCAATTAGTACCAAAAATGCAATTCCAATTCTCTCAACTTTAAAAATGGAAGTTGAACCTGAAGGAATTACTTTAACTGGCTCCAATGGTCAAATTTCAATTGAAAATTTTATTCCTATCGATCAAGAAGATGCTGGACTAGTCATTGATGCTCCAGGTAGTCTCCTTTTAGAAGCGAATTTTTTCATTAATGTTGTATCCAGCCTTCCCTCTGTTGAATTAGACTTAAAAGAAATTGAACATCAGCAATTAGTTTTAAAAAGTGGGAAATCTGAAATCACCCTAAAAGGAAAAGACAGTAATCAATATCCTCGCATTCAAGAAGTCTCTGCGAAAAATCCTCTTTTGTTAGAAACTAAGGTTTTAAAAGAGTTGATTTCTGAAACAGCTTTTGCAGCAAGTAGTCAAGAAAGTCGTCCAATTTTAACAGGGGTTCATTTTGTCCTCAATGATCAAAAAGAATTGAAGACAGTTGCAACAGACTCTCATCGTCTCAGTCAAAAATTGATTCAACTAGACAATGCGGGTGATCATTTTGACGTAGTCATCCCTAGTCGCTCTTTGAAAGAATTTACAGCGGTCTTTGATGATAGTATTGAAACTGTTGAAGTTTATTTTGCTCACAACCAGATGCTCTTTAAGAGTGAGTATATTTCTTTCTACACACGTCTACTTGAAGGGAACTACCCAGATACTGATCGATTGATTCCAAAAGATTTCAATAGTCAAATCACCTTTAATGTCGCCCACTTACGTCAAGCCATGGAACGGGCACGTCTCCTTTCCAACGCTACTCAGAATGGTACTGTAAAAGTGGAGATTAAAGATCAAATGGTACGTTCTTATGTTCATTCACCTGAGGTAGGCCAAGTGGATGAGGAGCTTGAAACTGTGAAGCTAGTTGGAGACGACTTGAGTATTAGTTTTAACCCTAACTATCTGATTGAGGCCTTAAAAGCCATTAAGGCTGAAGAAGTTGAATTGAGCTTTATTTCTCCTATTCGACCTTTTACTTTAAAAGGAATCGAAGATGATCATCTCATTCAATTAATAACTCCAGTTCGTACAAATTAGGAGGTCAAATGTATCAAGTTGGAACTAGGGTCGAAATGAAAAAACCTCATGCGTGCTTGGTAAAAGAAACTGGAAAAAAAGCGAATGATTGGGAAGTTTTACGACTAGGTGCAGATATTAAACTCCGCTGTCATAATTGCCAGCACTTAATCATGATGAGTCGGTATGACTTTGAACGAAAAATGAAAAAGATCTTAAAATAAGTAAACCGAGTGGGGGTGTGATGAGAAAATCGCTTTCTAAAGCAGGAAAGTTGGCATCACACTCCCCATTTTGGTCTGATATGATATAATGGATTGAATTGAAAAGAGGAGAGTAAACATGGCTTTAACAGCAGGAATTGTGGGATTACCAAATGTTGGAAAATCCACCTTATTTAATGCAATTACAAAAGCGGGAGCAGAGGCTGCAAACTATCCCTTTGCGACGATTGATCCCAATGTTGGTCGAGTAGAAGTACCAGATGAACGGTTGACCAAATTGACTGAATTTATTAAGCCTCAGAAGACAGTCCCAACAACCTTTGAATTTACGGATATCGCAGGTATCGTAAAAGGAGCTTCTAAAGGGGAAGGGCTTGGGAACAAGTTCTTGGCTAATATTCGTGAAGTAGATGCCATTGTTCATGTCGTTCGGGCTTTTGATGATGAAAATGTTATGCGTGAGCAAGGACGTGAATCTGACTTTGTCGATCCGATGGCAGATATTGAAACAATTAATTTGGAATTGATTTTGGCCGATTTGGAAAGTATTAACAAACGCTATGCGCGTGTTGAAAAAATGGCTCGAACACAGAAAGATAAGGACTCTGTCGCTGAATTTTCTGTGTTAGAAAAAATCAAACCAGTTCTTGAAGATGGCAAATCAGCTCGTACAATTGATTTTAGTCCAGAAGAAGAAGCCGTAGTTAAAGGGCTTTTCCTCTTGACTACAAAACCAGTTCTCTATGTGGCCAATGTCGGGGAAGAGGAAGTGGCGGATCCAGACGCTATTGAGTATGTGCAACAAATCCGTGAATTTGCTGCAACTGAAAATGCTGAGGTAGTGGTTATCTCAGCTCGGGCCGAAGAAGAAATCTCAGAGTTAGATGATGAGGATAAGGCTGAATTTCTGGAAGCAATAGGCTTAACAGAATCCGGTGTCGATAAATTAACGCGTGCGGCCTACCATCTCCTAGGCTTGGGAACTTATTTCACCGCAGGTGAAAAGGAAGTTCGTGCATGGACATTTAAACGGGGGATGAAGGCTCCACAAGCGGCAGGGATTATCCATTCAGACTTTGAAAAAGGATTTATTCGTGCTGTAACAATGTCTTACGATGATTTAATGACTTATGGTAGCGAGAAAGCTGTAAAAGAAGCTGGACGTCTCCGTGAAGAAGGAAAAGAGTACATTGTTCAAGACGGAGATATCATGGAGTTCCGTTTCAACGTTTAAGAATAAAAATGAGGTTGGTACCTTTTCCAGCCTCTTTTCGTATTGGAGGAAACATGACTAAACTTGTTGTTGGCTTGGGAAATCCAGGCTCTAAATATCAAAATACCCGCCATAATATTGGTTTTCAATATGTCGATAAAATCGCTCAAAGAGAGGGTGTCACTTTTAAAGAAGACCGTATTTTCCAAGCAGAAGTAGCTTCCTTTTTTTACAAAGGGGAGAAAATTTATTTAGTAAAACCTACGACTTTTATGAATAAAAGTGGACTGGCTGTCGAAGCTCTGTTGGCTTATTATGGTTTAAATGCTGAGGATTTACTGGTTATTTATGATGACCTAGACATGGCAGTTGGAAAAGTACGTTTGCGTGCGAAGGGGTCTGCTGGAGGACATAACGGTATCAAGAGTATCATTCACTTATTAGGACACTCTGATTTTCTACGTTTTAAAATTGGGATTGGTCGACCAGAGCCAAAGCAGTCTGTACCGAATTATGTATTGGGGAACTTTACTCCAGATGACCAAGTGCACATTACAGAAGCTCTAGAACGCGTTACAGAAGCTTTGTATGATTATCTTGATACAAGAGACCTAGAAGCAACAATGAGGCGTTATAATGGCTAAAACAGACCTCATTTCGCTTTTTGAGAACAATAAGCAAATCAAGGATTGGCAAGAAGGATTTGAGAAAGATTCTCGACAACTGATTTTAGGATTGTCTGCTAGTAGCAAAGCCCTCGCTATAGCGAGTCTTTTACGGCGGAAAAAAACAACAATAGTGGTCGTTGTAGCTAGTATGGTTGAGGCTGAGCGATTAGAGAGTGATCTCATTTCCTTGGTGGGACCAGAAAAAGTCCACCCGTTTCTAGCAGAGGATGTGGCAGCAGTAGAGTTGGCCTTTGCCTCTAAGGAGAAGGGCTATACGCGGGCTCAAAGTCTACAATTTCTTCAAAGTAATCAAGAAGGAATTCTGATTGCCAACCTGGCTGCTCTTGGCCTGCGTTTGCCTAAGCCAGAGAATTATGCCTCCTATAAGATGACTTTGGAACTAGGGAAAGCCTATCCCTTTGATCAGCTTTTACAAGCCATAACTGAAATGGGGTATAAAAAAGTTGGTCAGGTTTCCCAAGCGGGAGAATACAGTCAACGTGGTGATATTCTCGATATTTATCCCTTAAGCGAGGAGTTTCCCTATCGCTTAGAGTTTTTTGGCGATGAATTGGATAATATCAGAACCTTTAGCCCCGACCATCAACGATCCCAAGAGCAAGTGGAAAGTTTGGAGTTAAGACCGGTAGTCGATCAACTAATCAGTCAGGCAGATTATCAGAGGGCAGAGGAAGCCTTACTGGAACTGATGGAATCCCCCTCAAATCCAACCCTTCTCTCCTATCTTCAGGAACTTCTTGCAGCGATTCGTAGTTATTCCTATCATGAAGCCTATCCGAGCTTTCTTCAGTATTTTTATGCTGCGGAATGGAGTCTATTCGACTACCTCCCTCAGCAAACATTGGTCATTTTTGATGAGTTTCAACGATTGACAGACAAAAAAGCTCAACAAGAATTAGAGGTTGCTCAGTTCTTGACAGACCAATTACAAGTTGACAAAGCAGTGTCAACACAAAAATATTATATAGATAGCTATTCAAAATGGCGACTTTATAAGCCGGCAACTTTCTTTTCCTATATTCAGAGAGGGTTTGGAAACCTAAAATTAAGCAATCTCTATCAATTCCAAGAATTTCCAATACAGGATTATTTTAATCAATTACCTTTGATCAAGGATGAGTTGGTTCGATTTCAAAAAGCAGGATATACCATTCTACTTGACATCAACTCGAAAGAAAAATTACAAACTTTACAATCTTCTTTACAGGAATACGAGTTGACAATTGAAGTTTCAAAATCCGATGAAATCAAGCTTAATGAGATTCAACTGTGTCAACTAGGACTCGGCCAAGGATTTCAACTCCAAGATCAAAAAATTTTGGTGATCACGGAGAAGGAGCTCTTTCATAAAAAGAATAGACGTCGGGTTCGTCGGCAAACAATTTCCAATGCGGAACGACTCAAAAATTATCAAGAATTGGAAAAAGGTGACTATGTAGTCCATGCAATTCATGGTATTGGTCAGTACTTGGGGATTGAAACCCTAGAAGTCTCTGGAAGTCACCGAGACTATGTGACGGTTCGCTACGAGAATGGCGATCGGATTTCTCTGCCTGTTGACCAATTGGACCTTTTGTCCAAATATGTGGCCAGCGATGGGAAAACTCCAAAACTTAATAAATTAAATGATGGTCGTTTCCAGAAAACTAAACGGAAAGTTGAAAAGCAAGTAGAGGATATTGCGGATGACTTGTTGAAGCTCTATGCAGCGCGTGCTCAACTCAAGGGATTTGCCTTTTCTCCGGATGGTCCTGATCAGGAAGAATTTGATAATGATTTCCCTCATGTAGAGACTGAGGATCAGCTCAAGAGTATCCAGGAAATCAAGGAAGATATGGAAAAAGATAAACCGATGGACCGTCTCCTTGTTGGAGATGTCGGTTTTGGAAAAACCGAAGTAGCCATGCGAGCAGCCTTTAAAGCCGTACAAGATCACAAGCAGGTAGCGGTATTGGTTCCGACGACTGTCCTAGCCCAACAGCACCTGGTGAACTTCCAAGAACGATTTGCAGAGTTTGCTGTCGAAGTCGATGGTCTTAGTCGTTTTAAAAGTAAGAAAGAGCAGGCTACTACACTTGAAAAACTAGCCAAGGGACAGGTAGATATCATTATTGGAACCCATCGGCTTTTATCAGAGGATGTCACTTTTTCTGATTTAGGTTTGATCATTATTGATGAAGAACAGCGGTTTGGCGTTAAGCATAAGGAGAAGTTAAAGGCGTTGAAAACCAAAGTCGATGTCTTAACACTAACAGCGACTCCGATTCCTCGAACTCTCCATATGTCGATGTTAGGAATTCGTGACCTATCTGTTATCGAGACACCGCCAACCAATCGCTATCCTGTTCAAACTTTTGTAATGGAAACAAATCCTCAAGTAATTCGCGATGCTGTACTGAGAGAGATTGAGCGAGGTGGACAAGCTTACTATCTCTATAATCGTGTAGAGACCATCGAATTGAAGGTGGCTGAGCTGCAGGAACTAATTCCAGAGGCTTCTATTGGCTATGTTCATGGACAAATGTCAGAAGTTCGTCTTGAAAATACTCTCTTGGACTTTATTAATGGCGTCTACGATGTGTTAGTGACGACAACGATTATTGAAACGGGTGTTGATATTCCTAATGCCAATACTCTTTTTATCGAGAATGCAGATTACATGGGGTTGTCAACTCTTTATCAATTGAGAGGGCGTGTGGGACGGAGTAACCGTATTGCTTATTCTTACCTGTTTTACCGACCAGATAAGAGCCTAACCGAGGTGTCTGAGAAACGATTGGATGCAATCAAAGGATTTACAGAGCTGGGAAGTGGATTTAAAATTGCCATGCGGGATTTATCTATCCGAGGAGCAGGTAACCTACTGGGAAGTTCTCAAAGTGGTTTTATCGATTCGGTTGGATTTGAATTGTATTCCCAGTTGTTAGAAGAAGCCATTGCTAAAAAGCAAGGCAAGGTTCAAACCAAACAGGGGACCAATGCAGAAATTTCTCTGGGAATTGACGCTTACTTGCCATCAGATTATATTCAGGATGAACGGCAAAAAATTGAAATTTACAAACGAATTCGTCATATTGATGGGCAGGAAGCTTATCAAGAATTACAAGAAGAATTGATCGACCGGTTTGGGGAATATCCTGATTCAGTAGCCTATCTACTTGAGATTGGTCTTCTAAAATCCTATGCAGATAAGGTGTTTGTAGAAAATATTCTAGTTAGAAATGGAGCCATCTACCTTCGTTTTGCTCCTAAGGCAAGTCGTTATTTCCTAGCTCAAGATTATTTCCAAGCCTTATCACAGACCAATTTGAAGGCACAATTAAGTGATGTTCAAGGAAAGATGGAAGTGATTTTCAACCTTAGAAACGAAAAAGACTATGAAATTCTAGAAGCCTTAATCCAATTGACCAGCTTTTTAGCCCAAAATTTGGACCAGAAACTGGCGGAACAAGATCAGAATTCCAGTCAAAACGTGTTACAATAGAAAAAAAGGAGAATCAGTTATGCGATTAGACAAATATCTGAAAGTATCTCGCTTAATTAAGCGACGTCCAGTTGCCAAGGAAGTCGCGGACAAAGGAAGAATTAAGGTGAATGGTATCCTTGCAAAATCATCAACGGATTTAAAAATTGATGATGTCGTTGAAATCCGATTCGGAAACAAACTGGTCCGAGTGCGTGTATTAGAAATGCTTGATAGTACCAAAAAAGAAGATGCTTCTAAAATGTATGAATTATTGGAAGAAGTAAGGATCGAGGAAGATGCCTAAAAACGTACTTCAAATGAAGAATGCCTATATTGATGAAGGAACGTCCCAACGGCGCCAGCAGTATGATCGTCGTCGCCAACGGAATCGCTTTATAGGCTGGGTCCTTATCTTAGTCGTATTGCTTTTTATTCTGCCTATTTTTAATTTAGTTAGAAGTCGAGAGCTTTTAGAACAGCGGCAAAGACAGTACCGAGAAATGACCCAACAATACCAACAATTAGAAAAGGAAGAGGAGAGATTATCAACGCTAGCGAGAAAGTTAGAAGATGATGACTATGCTAGCAAGTATATGCGTGCCCGTTATTATTACTCTAAAGACGGAGAAACCATTTACACGATTCCAGATCTCCTACCTAAATAAATGGAAAAATCAGAACTCATGAAAAAGGTTGCTCTTTTCCTCCAGTTTTCAGAAGAAAAACTGATCGAACTAGAGGAAAAGAACAAATCCTTCTATTTAAATGAATATGTGGAAGACAAGTAGACAGAAGTGGTTCATTCTGCCAGTTCTTTGCTGGTTTGCGATGTGGCCCTTCTTAGAACTAGATCCGGCAGAAAACCTAAACGTGAGTCCAAGAGAGAAAGCACTGCTAACCCAAGTGTCTTTCGGTCTTTTTTATCAGGAAATTCCGAGGAAGCCACTAGCGACTCAGGACTTGGTTACCTTTAAAGATCAAGACTTAAAGCAAGTAGATAAACAAATTCCTTTAAATCAAGCTTTGGAAATCCAAAGCTTGATTTACCATGAGGATGGCAGGCCGCTTTTTAAACTGAGGGATGGAGGCTACCTCCTAGCGAGTCGAAGTTTGGTATATGACCATCACTTGCTCAGGAAAGAAACCTTTGATTCGCAGTTTTGGCTTGAACCTGGTGCTCAGTTTTACAAAGAGGCTCCCTCTGCTCGGACCAAGCCAATACAAGTTTCTTACAAACCCTATCAACAGGTGAGGATTGTAGGAAAACTAAGTTATCCTCGAAGTCAATTTGGACTGACGGATAAAGGAGAGTATGTAGCTTGGTCGTCCTTATCGCAAGAAGATAATCGAATTCAGCGCGTGCAGGAGATTTTAGAGCAGAAGTACAAAGAAGATGGAGTCGGAGTCTATGTTAAACAATTAACCACGAATCAGGTTGCAGGTGTGAAGGCAGATCTGCCCATGTACTCGGCGAGTATTACAAAACTTCCCTACCTTTACTATGTTCAGCAGCAAGTCCTAGATGGGAACTTAAAATGGACAGATACCTATGCCTACACCAAGGAAACGGAAGATTATGATGGGGCTTATGATCCAGCTGGTACTGGAAGTATTCCTAAAGAACCAACTGGTCAAAAATACAGTCTGAAGGAGTTGGAGGAAAAGGCTGCTAAAGAATCAGATAACGTAGCTCACAATATGCTGGGGTACTATGGAACGGACTCTTCGAATGCGACCTTCCATCAGGTAATTCGAAAGATTGTCGGCCAGACTTGGGATGTTGTTGATCGCGAAGTAACTCCAGAGATGGCAGGATTGCTGATGGAAGCTATCTACCTTCAAAAAGGGGAACTTTTGGAGATGCTCAAGCAAACGCAGTTTGATGATCAACGAATTCCCAAGGAACTACCGGTTCCAGTTGCCCATAAAATTGGGGATGCGGATGCATTTCACCATGATGCGGCTATTGTTTTTACCAAGTCGCCTTATGTTCTCGTTGTTTTTACGGAGAATAAGGACAACGACCTCATCTCTCACATTTCCAAGGATATCTACGAGGTACTGAAATGACACTTGAAGCAAGCCTACTTCAGCATATAGTGGATCGGCAGTTTTTTCGAGACCATACCAAAGTTTTATTGGCTCTTTCTGGAGGTAAAGATTCCTTATATCTGTTGAGTTTTCTTTATCGCTACCAAGAGGTATTAGGAATCTGTCTAGGCTTGGCCCATGTTAACTATGGCCAGCGACTTGAAGCCGTTTGGGAAGAGGAGTCCCTCAAGCGGCTTGCTGAGGACTTGTCTCTTCCCTTTTATAGACGCTCTTTTAAAGGCGATTTCACAGAGGTTACTGCGCGTGACTTTCGGTATGATTTTTTCAAAACCCTGATGGTAGAGGAATCCTACACGGCTTTGGTCACAGCTCATCACCGTGATGACCAGGTTGAAACGATTTTGATGCGGATTATTCGAGGCAACCATTTGGAAAGTTTACAAGGGATTAGCGAGTGCCAGGACTTTGGTCCTGGGCAATTACTTCGCCCTCTGCTTCCTTTTGCTAAGGATGAACTACCCCAGAACGTTTATTTTGATGATAGTTCTAATACTTCGCCGACTTATTTTCGCAATCGCATTCGCCACCAGCTTCTGCCCCTATTGCAGGAGGAGAATCCCAAGATTGCTCAAGGTCTTTTACGCCTGTCCCAACAGGTGGAAGAAGCCTATAGTCTCTTGAACAGCTTGACCACCCCTTTGGATCCGGATCATTTGGAAAAATGGCAAGAGGAACCGAAATCTTTGCAAATGTACCTATTAGACCAATACTTAAAAAACTATCCCCAACTCCAGAGGGGACCGAAAAGTCTAGAATTTCTGGCGCATCTGTTAAGGAAGGACGGGAGTCATCGTACTTATCTTGGTCACGGTTATTGGCTAGATAAACGTTATAATCGCTTTGAAATAACGACCTCTCCCCAGTCCCCTAAAGAGGTAAATCCTTTTTGGTTAGAATTCGGTCAGGTGACTGACTTTGGTTCTTTTCATTTTTCCTTTGGAAAAAAACCAAGAGGCCCGATTTTGCTGGAAATTCTTGTGGAGGCGGCACCGGTTCTCTTACGACGGCGTCAGGAAGGGGATGTCTTTGAATGGAATGGCCATCAACGCAAATTAAGGCGTTGGTTTATTAATGAAAAAGTACCACTTCAGGAGCGGGAACACGCTGTCATTGTAGAGCAGAATGAAAAGATTCAGGGAATTCTCAATACTCATGGTCCATGTTTGAGTATCCAGAATGAACATGGTATAATGAAGGCTAGAATTTATGTCCAAAAGATAGGAAAAGAATAGGAAATATATATGTTAGATCAGGATATCAAGAAGGTTCTTATCTCTCATGAAGAGATTGTTGTTGCTGCTGAGAAATTAGGGCAAAACTTAGCAGCTGAGTATAAAGATAAAAATCCAATTTTCATTGGAATTTTAAAAGGCTCTATTCCATTTATGGCGGAGTTGATCAATCACGTGGATGCTCACTTGGAGACAGATTATATGGCTGTTTCTAGTTACCAAGGTGGGAAAGCGAGTACGGGTGAATTGACGATTGTCAAAGATCTAACAGCTGACATTGAAAATAGACACATTGTCATCATTGAAGATATTATTGATTCTGGTTTGACTCTCGATATTTTGAAGCGGATGTTTTTGGAGCGCAACCCAGCTTCCCTTAAAATTGTGACTCTTTTGGATAAGCCAGAAGGACGTAAGGTTGAAATTGATGCGGACTATTCTTGCTTTACTATTCCAAATGAATTTGTTGTTGGATTTGGACTAGATTATCAAGAAAATTACCGTAATCTTCCTTATATTGGAGTTTTAAAAGAGGAAGTTTATAAATAAAATATAAAAGGAAACATAGGTACATGAAGAAACAAAAAAACCGATTCGTCGGTCGTAATCCCTTGGCGTATCTTCTCGTGATTGTAGCCGTGATTACTGGTTTCCAGATGCTGTTTGGATCCAACTCCACTAGTCAAACTCAGCAACTTACTTTTACTGAGTTGACCAAGCAATTGGAAAAGGGAAACGTCAAGGATATCAGTTACCAACCAAATGGTAGTGTAATTGAGATTCAAGGGACTTATAAAGAAGCACAAAAAGTAGAAAATGATTTAGGGATTCAATTTTTTGATGCCACTTCTACCAAGGCTGAAAATTTCACTAGTATCATTTTGCCAGCAGAATCCAACATTGCTAAAATTCAAGAGCTAGCTCAGGAAAATGGCGCTGACCTTAGCATCAAGCGAGAAAGTTCAAGTGGTGCTTGGATTCAGTTCATGATTAGCATTGTTCCATTTGTTATCGTTCTTTTCTTCTTTATGACGATGATGAACCAAAATGGTGGTGGAGCGCGTGGTGCCATGAATTTTGGTCGCAACCGTGCGAAAGCGACTACCAAAGAAGAAATTAAAGTTCGTTTTGCAGATGTTGCTGGAGCGGAAGAAGAAAAACAAGAATTGGTTGAAGTTGTTGAGTTTCTTAAAGATCCAAAACGCTTTACCAATCTAGGTGCTCGAATTCCGGCTGGTGTCTTGTTAGAGGGCCCTCCAGGAACCGGTAAAACATTATTGGCCAAAGCTGTAGCTGGTGAAGCTGGCGTTCCGTTTTTCAGTATCTCTGGTTCTGATTTTGTGGAAATGTTTGTCGGAGTTGGTGCAAGTCGCGTTCGTTCACTTTTTGAAGATGCTAAAAAAGCTGCACCAGCTATCATCTTTATTGATGAGATTGATGCTGTTGGACGCCGCCGTGGTGTTGGTATGGGAGGCGGAAATGATGAACGGGAACAAACGCTCAACCAACTCTTGATTGAAATGGATGGTTTTGCAGGAAACGAAGGCATTATTGTGATTGC
Organism: Streptococcus sp. 10F2; assembly: GCF_054331515.2. NCBI lineage: Bacteria > Bacillati > Bacillota > Bacilli > Lactobacillales > Streptococcaceae > Streptococcus > Streptococcus sp. 10F2. The sequence continues at coordinate 92,704 of NZ_JBTGGE020000003.1, forward strand.
TGCAACCAACCGGAGTGACGTGTTAGATCCAGCCCTTCTTCGTCCAGGTCGCTTTGATCGTAAGATTTTGGTAGGTCGTCCAGATGTCAAAGGGCGTGAGGCTATTCTCCGTGTTCATGCCAAGAACAAACCATTGGCAAAAGATGTTGATCTGAAATTAGTGGCACAACAGACCCCAGGTTTTGTTGGTGCTGATTTGGAAAATGTTTTGAACGAGGCTGCCTTGGTTGCTGCCCGTCGTAACAAGAAAGAAATCGATGCATCTGATATTGATGAAGCGGAAGATCGTGTGATTGCGGGGCCTTCGAAGAAGGACAAGGAAGTTTCAAAACGGGAACGCGAAATTGTTGCCTATCACGAAGCTGGTCACACTATCGTTGGACTGGTCTTGTCGAATGCACGTGTGGTTCACAAGGTTACGATTGTTCCACGAGGCCGTGCTGGTGGTTATATGATTGCTCTTCCTAAAGAGGATCAGTCTCTTCTATCTAAGGATGATATGAAGGAACAATTAGCTGGTCTGATGGGTGGTCGTGTGGCCGAAGAACTCATCTTTGGTATTCAGACTACCGGAGCCTCTAATGACTTTGAACAAGCAACACAGATGGCTCGAAGCATGGTGACTGAGTACGGTATGAGTGACTTACTTGGACCTGTACAATATGAAGGTAATCACGCTATGTTGACAGGACAGGTGAGTCCTGAAAAATCTATGTCAGAACAAACCGCTCGTGAGATTGACCAAGAAGTTCGCAAGCTTCTAGTTGAAGCTCATGAAGCAGCCCGTAAGGTTATTGAAGAGAACCGTGATAAGCATGCTTTGATTGCCCAAGCCCTCCTAGAACATGAAACCTTGGATAGCCAAGAAATCAAATCGCTTTACGAAACAGGTCAGATGCCTACAAGTAAAGAGGAAGAGGAGACAGATGTGCATCCCCTCTCTTTTGATGAAGTTGTTTCCAAGATGGAAACGGAAAAACAGTCTCATTCAGACACTGAATCCTAATGGAGCATCTTGGGTAACGGTATAGAGTACGTCGAATTTACTATTTAATAGGTAAAAGAGTTTATTTCCTAGTTAATGGAATAAACTCTTTTTTCTAGTACGACGGGCATGTCGTACATCTGAGGTGTAAGTCCTCTGTGGGCACCTGCTACCGGTGAACCCAATAGCGACTCCCAAGCCTGACTATCGTGAGGTAGCGGGGAGAGGAAGGGATAGCGAAATCGTGGCTCTACGAACAGAAACGTGATATTAAGGCGTATATAGGGGATAAGGAGGCTAGAAACTCTAAAGTCCAAGAAGGTAGTCGTAACCTATATGCGTAAATCATGAGAGTAAACGAGGAAAGATGTAGGACTTATCCCGTGAGGTCTTGTCGAGGTAAAAGCCTAGTAACAACGAACGACAAGAAGTCAGCCGAACCCATAGTAGTGAAGAAGCTTCTGTAATGGAGGTGTTCGTCAGCTAGGCATTCCAAGCATGATGGACAGGATAATTCAACAGGCCATTGTACAGGTTTTAAATCCAATCTTTGAAACTCAATTTTCGGAATATAGTCATGGCTTCCGTCCCAATCGCTCTTGTGAGACAGCCATAGTCAAGTTACTGGAATATCTGAATGATGGTTATGAATGGATTGTAGATATTGACTTAGAGAAATTCTTCGATACAGTTCCACAAGATAGACTCATGTCATTGATACATCGTGTCATCGAGGACGGAGATACCGAGTCACTCATCCGAAAGTACCTTCATTCAGGTGTTGTGATAAATGGTCAGCGCCAGAAAACCTTAGTAGGAACACCTCAAGGAGGAAACCTATCTCCTCTCTTGTCTAATATCATGCTCAATGAACTAGACAAGGAATTGGAAAAACGGGGTCTGCGTTTCGTACGTTATGCGGATGATTGCGTTATCACAGTCGGAAGTGAAGCTGCGGCCAAAAGGGTCATGCACTCAG